>NZ_JBLWEM020000036.1:0-2925 GCF_048287365.2 Candidatus Electronema sp. JC
AGGAAGGATCCGCTTTCGGCGGCCCGGCATGGACTTCCACTCCGGCGCGCTCACCCCATATCTTGAGCTGGTCAATAGCGGCTGCGCGGAAGGTGTCACCCGCAATCAGCAGCACCGACTGTCCTGCTTTGACAAACTTGGCCGCTATCTTGCCAATGGAGGTGGTTTTGCCCACGCCGTTCACGCCCACAACCATAAGCACAAAGGGGCCATGCTCCGGCAGAGCCAGCTCCGCAGGGCGGTCGGAGGCGAGGAGGAAGGCGAGAATCTGATCGCGCAGCACCTGCTTCAGCGCCTGCGGATCACTGAGCTGGTCGCGCTTGACCCGCGCCTTGGCCGTCTCCAGCAGATGCAGGGAGGTGTTCACGCCGAGATCGGCAGTGATTAGCAGCTCCTCCAGCTCGTCATACAGCTCCTGGTCAATCTTCTTCCGGCCCAGCAGCAGGCGGTCAAGGCGGTGGACAAACGCGTCCCGGCTCTTGCCCAGACGCTCTTGCAGCCGCTTGAACATCGAGGGTTTCTGCTGCTCAACACCTGCTGTCGGCGGTGGCCGCGAAGAGGCAGCCTCCTGTTCGGCAGGCGGAGTGGCAGCAACTGCCGCAGGCTCATCCTGTTGGAAGAATTTCTTTTTAAACCAGCCCAGCATAACTCTCAAACCTCTTGGGTGATGTAATGTGCAACTCTTAAAAAAGATACCCGGTGCGGATTCAAGTTCCAAGTGCAACTTTTTGGCAGGCTTCATCCTGCCTGTGATGAGCACTCACTTCTTAAACAGCCCGACAAAAAAAAGCAGGATTGAGGCCCCGGCCACAGAAGTGACTAACGAGCCGATAAAGCCGTTGGCGATAGAAATGCCAAGCTGGCTGAAGGTCCAGCCGCCGATGACTGCGCCGATGATGCCCACGGCCATGTTGCCGAGCAGGCCGAAGCCGGAGCCTTTCATCAGCCGCCCGGCTATCCAGCCGGCCAGCGCACCGATGCAGAGAAAAATGATCAGTCCCATGATCTCCTCCTTGGAAGATACTGTTTGGCGGCAGTCGAAAGCCGCCTTGAGGTAGTTCCTCAAGCGGTTGGAAGCATACTCCGCAGGCAGCCGGACTGCAAAGGGAAAGCGGGGGTCTTATCTCCGCCTGCGTCGTTTTTGCTCTTGAGCCGGAGGAGCTGCGGCTACAGACGGCGGCGGCGGGGGAACGAGCAGCTTCTCTTCTGGCACGACGCAGGGCAGTGCCTTGCCTATGTATTCTTCAATGGCCGGGAGCTGGAACGCGCCTTCCTCGCAGGCGAAGCTGACTGCGATGCCGCTTTCGCCCGCCCGGCCTGTTCTGCCGATGCGGTGGACATAGTCCTCCGGCTCGTAGGGTAACGTGTAGTTGACGACGTGACTGATGCAGTCAATGTGGATGCCCCGGCCAGCCACGTCTGTGGCGATCATCACCTTGACCTTGCCGTCGCGGAACCGCTCCAAGCGCGACATGCGCTTCTCCTGCGGCACATCGCCGCTGAGAAGCACCGCTTCAATGCCGTTGCTGCGCAGACGCTCGTGCAGTCTGGCTGCTTCGTGCTTCATGTTGACAAAAACCATCACCCGCCCCGACTCCTGCCCAGCAAGCAGGTTGTAGAGAATGGTGTATTTCTCCTCGCTGGTGACGGTGTAAATCACCTGCCTGACTGTCTCCACCGCCACCTGCTCCGGGTCGCTCTCAATTGAGACCGGCTTGACGCACCACTGTGCCGCCAGATGCTTGACATCCTCGTTGACTGTGGCCGAGAAGAGCAGGGTCTGTCGCTGCTCCTTGGGCGGGAGGCGGGAAATGATCCGGCGCACATCCGGGATGAAGCCCATGTCCAGCATCCGGTCGGCCTCATCAATGACCATGATTTCAACCTGCTCCAGGCTGATCACCCGCTTGGAAACATAGTCGAGGAGACGGCCCGGCGTGGCCGCGATCACATCCACCGGCTGGCTGCTGAGAAGCTGCTCCTGCTTCTGGTACTCGGTGCCGCCAAAGACCGCGACGACGCGCAGCGGGAGATATTTGCCCAATGCCTTGCCGTCCTTGGCGATCTGCGCCACCAGCTCGCGGGTCGGGGCGATGATCAGGGCGCGGGGAAGGCCCGGCTTGCGGGGGGCCTGCGTGTCCTTGAGCAGGCGGGTGAAGAGCGCGACCAAGAAAACCGCGCTTTTGCCAGTGCCGGTGCCTGCTCTGCCGATGATGTCTTTGCCCTCCAGCGCGGCGGGCAGGGCCTGCTCCTGGATTGGCGTGCAGTATTTAAAGTCAAGGTCGGCAATGCCGCGCATCAGCTCCGCAGGCAGGGTGAAATCATGAAAACGGCTACGGCCCTCGACCGGATCAACCGGGAAATCAGCCACGCTCCATGCTGGCGGCTGCGGCTTTTTGGGACGCTCTGGCCTGCGGCGGCGGGCTGGCTGCTGGCTTGACGCAGGCTGCGTCGGGCTGGCAACAGCTTCGACTGGCTTGGGTTCAGGCGCGGTCTCATGCTGCTTTCTGCCTGACCAGGCTTGTTTGAAATGTCTTCCTACTTGAGCGAAAAAGGCTTTGATCATATTCAGAGGTGATGCGGAAACAAATGAGGCAGGCGCACGATGACGCAGGAGACCGCCCCCTGCATGTTGGCGGCCTTCTTTTTCTATAAAGACTAACCTAATGTGCAACTCTTTATACAGCAACCAGCCCATCCAGATCAAGCGGAGGGAGATTGCAGGATAAGTTAATGAAAACACAGACAGTATGCGCCAAATTTTTTCTGATCAAACGGTGTTGAAAATGCCAGAAATCATGCACGCGAATATGACCGGCTTTGAAGCGGCCCATGAGTTGTGAGCCGACAGTTTCGATGCGCTTTCTTGCACGCCTGCAAAATTTGAGAAGATGTTCAGGCAATGTTGATTTCATATTCTTTCTG
>NZ_JBLWEM020000037.1:0-13877 GCF_048287365.2 Candidatus Electronema sp. JC
CTTCAGTTCGGCCTCCAAAGCGGCGGCCTTGTCCTGCGCGGCCTTGAGCTGTTCCGCTCCGGCCTGCAAGTCAGCTATCTGCGCCTCCAGTCCGGCAGACTTCTCCTTGAGCTGGGCCAGCTCCGCCGCCTGCGCCTGAGCTGCCGCCAGTTCGCCTTCCAAGGCGGTCAGCCTGTTTTGCGCCGCTGTCAAATTATCCTGCAAGGTCTTTTTGTTGGCCACTTCGGCTTCCAATGTGGCAACCTGCTCCTGCGCCGCCTGCACTTTTTCCTGAATCGTTTGCAGCTCTGCCAGCTGGCTTTCCTGCGCCGCCGCCTTTTCGCGGAGCGCGGTCAGCTCTTTTTCCGTTTCTGCGGCCTTGGCTTGGAGTTCAGCGAGCTTGCCGCCCGCCTCTTCAGCGGTTTTGGCGGCTTCAGCCAGTGCGGCAGTCTTCGCCTCCAGCTCTTTCGCTGTGGCCGCCTGCTGCTCCTGCGCCGCTGTCAGTTCGCCCGCCGCTTTTTCTTTTTCCGCCGCGAGCGCGGCAAGCTGGCTGTTCAATTCCTCAGCCTGCTTGCTCTTGTCGGCGACTTCGGCTTGCAGCTTCTCATTCTCAGCCTGAAGCACTGTCAACTCCTCGCCCTTGCCGCTCAAACCCTGCTCCAGCTCTTTTTCCTTGGCGGAAGTCGCTGCCAGAGACTCCTCCGCCTTGGCCAGCGCGGTCTTGATCTCGGCAAGCTGCTGCTCCAGCCCGGCGGCAGCGGCAGTCTTTTCCTCCAGCTGCTTGGCGAGCTGCTGCGCCTCCTGCTCCTGCACAGTTTTCGCCTCGGTCAGCCCGGCGAGCTGCGTGACCAGCTCTTTGCCATTGGCCTCATTCTCAGCAAGCTGCTGCTGCGCCGCCTCAAGCTGCGCCTGCTTCTCGTCAAGCTGGCCTTGCAGCGCGGCGATCCGCTCCTCCGACGGCGCATACTGCTGCTCCTTCTGCCTGCCGTACTGGAGCATGGCCTCAGCTTTGAGCTGCGCGGCTTTCAGCTCCTGCTCCAGCGCGGCAATCCGGGCGGCGCTTTCCACCAGCATGGCCTGCTGATTGTCGAGCTTGCCCTGCTGCTCGTCCAGCAAAGCCTGCTTGCCGCCGTATTCCTGATTGACCGCCGCCGCATTTTTCTCCGCCGCTGCTTTGGCCACCTCGCTCTTCTGCAAGGCGGTCTGCAACTCCATGACTCTGGCCTGAGCAGTCTGCGCCTTGCCGTTCACTTGAGCCAGCTCGGCCTCTTTGGCGGCCAGCTGGGCGGTCAGCTTTTTCGCCTCGTCAGCCAGCTTGGCGCGTTCAGCGGCGGTCTGCCCCAGCTCCTTCTGAACTGTCTTCAGCTTGGCCAGCTCAGCCTCTTTGGCGGCCAGCAGGGCAGTCATTTTTTTCGCCTCATCAGCAAGTTTGGCCCGTTCAGCGGCAGTCTGCTCCAGCTCCTTCTGAACTGTTTTCAACTTGGCCAGCTCGGCTTCTTTGGCTGCCAGTTGGGCGGCTGTCTTGCTTGTTTCCTCAGCCAGCCTGGCGCGGTCAGCGGCAAAACGCTCAATTTCCTTCTGCGCGGCAGCAGCTTGCCGCTGCTGCTGCTCAACCTGCTGCCTCGCCGCAGCCAGCTGCTCCTGCTGCACAGCGATCTGACTTTCCAGCTCGGCCAGCTGCTCCGCCGCCGGAAAAAGTTTCTCCTCCTGCTCCTTGCCGTAATGCAGCAGAGCCTCCGCTTTCAGCTCGGCCTTGCGCTGGGCCTCCTCCAAAGCGGCAGCCTCCTCCTGCGCCGCCGCCAGATCGGCCTCCGCCCGTTCCGCCCGGCGGGCCAGCTCGCCGAGGTGATTGGCAGTTTCAGCCTGCTGCCGCTCCTGCGCGGCGCGGGCTGTGCTCAGCTCATCTGTCAAAGCCTGCCGGGCCTGCTCCTGCTCCGCCGCGCCGCTTCGCACGAGGGTCAGCTCCTGCTGCGTTTCTTCCAGCTGCTGCCGGGCCAGCAGCAGCTCTTCGGCCTTGCCCGCCTGCTCGTCCGCCGCTGCCAGAGACGCCTCGTATTCTGCCTGCACCGCTTCCAGCTCGGCAGTCAGATCCGCCTTGGCCAGTTCCAGCTCTGACGTGCGGTCCTGCATGAGCGCCAGCTCCTCCTGCGCCTGCTCCAGTTCCGCTGTTAAATTGCGTTTCTCCTGCTCCAGATCGGTGATGGAAGCCTGCGCAAGGTCGAGCTTGTCCTCGCTCCGCTTCAGTCTCTCCAGCAGCTGACTGCTGGCTGAGTTCTCATCCTGCGTGAGCGCCTCCACCGCAGCCCGCTCCCGCTCCAAAGCGGCGGCAGTCCGGTCCAGCCGCGCGCCGAGAGCCTCAACCTGCGCCTCATGCTGGGCGGCGGCAGCCTGGGCGCGTTTTGCCTGCCGCTCCAGCTCGCCTTTGAGCTGACGCTGCTGCGCCAGCTCCTTTTGCAGCAGCGCCCGCGACGACTCCAGCTCCTTGCGCAGCCGCCGCGCCTCCTCTGCCGGGCTGTCCGCCGCAGGGGCAGCTGGTTTCGCTTCGGCAGGCTTCTGGTGCTGCACAAGCTGCTGCGGCCCATGATCAGCCGCGTCAGCAGACCTGTTCTTGAGATGGCTGTGATAGCTTGCCAAGGAAATATAGGCCAGAATGCCGGCGGCAATGAGAAGAGCGGTGCCTTTTGATTTCATATCAGAATCCCTCAGTTGCGTTTATTGTGTGAGCAGGTCAGGTCAGGCGGCGGAGAGCTGGAAAGGCCCTCAGGCGGGCTTCAGGATCAGGACAGAAAGCGGCGGCAGGGTCAGCTCCAAGCTGTGCTCGAAGCCGAAAGCCGGTTCCGGCAATGCGCTGACTGCGCCGTTGCTGATGCCGCTGCCCCAGTAGCATTCAAGATCGCTGTTGAGCAGCTCGCGCCACTGGCCGCCTTGGGGCGCGCCGATGCGGTAGTTCTCCCGGACTATCGGGGTGAAGTTGCAGACCGCCAGCAGCGCGTCGCCGCTGTCCTTGGCCCGGCGGATGAAGGAGAAGACCGAGTTGTCCGAGTCATTGGCGTTGATCCACGAGAAGCCCTGCCAGTCGTAGTCGTTCTCATGCAGGGCAGGCTCTTCTTTATATATCCTGTTCAGGTCGCGGACAAAACACTGCATTCCCTGATGATTTGCCGCCTCCAAGGCGCGCCATTCCAAGCCGGTGTCGTGGTTCCACTCCTGCCACTGGCCGAACTCGCAGCCCATAAACAGCAGTTTTTTGCCGGAGTATGTCCACATGAAGCCAAGATAGGCGCGGAGATTGGCGAACTTCTGCCAGTCGTCGCCGGGCATTTTGCTAGCCAGCGCGGACTTGCCATGCACCACTTCGTCGTGCGAGAGCGGCAGGATGAAGTTTTCGTGGAAGGCGTAGAGCATTCCGAAGGTCATCTCGTGGTGATGGAACTTGCGATGAATCGGTTCGTGGCTCATGTAGGAAAGCGTGTCGTGCATCCAGCCCATGTTCCATTTGAGGCTGAAGCCAAGCCCGCCCAGCCATGTCGGCCGCGAGACCATGGGCCATGAGGTGGACTCCTCGGCAATGGTCAGCACGCCGGGGAAAAGACCATGCAGCACCTCGTTGGCCTTGCGCAGGAAGCTGATGGCGGCCAGATTCTCCCTGCCGCCGTGCTCGTTGGGCAGCCACTCGCCTTCTTTGCGCGAGTAATCAAGGTAGAGCATAGAGGCCACCGCGTCTACGCGCAGGCCGTCAATATGGTACTTGTCAATCCAGAACAGGGCGTTGGAGATGAGAAAAGAACGCACCTCGTTCCGCCCGTAATTGAAGATCATCGTGCCCCAGTCCTGATGCTCGCCTTGGCGCGGATCGGCGTGGGCGTAGAGATGCGTGCCGTCGAAGTAATTGAGGCCCGCGCCGTCCTTGGGGAAATGCGCGGGCACCCAGTCGAGGATCACGCCGATGCCGTTCTGATGGCACTGGTCAACGAAATACATGAAGTCCTGCGGCGTGCCAAATCGGCTGGTCGGAGCGAAGAAGCCCAGCACCTGATAGCCCCATGAGCCGTCAAAGGGATACTCGGCAATGGGCAGCAGCTCAATATGCGTGAAGCCCAGCTCTTTGACGTAAGGGATCAGCTCGTCGGCCAGCTCGCGGTAGGTCAGCCAGCGGCTGCCGTATTTCTCGTCAGGCTTGCGCCGCCACGAGCCGAGATGCGCCTCGTAAATGGAAATCGGGCTGTTGAGCGACTGCCGCTGCGCCCGGCTGGCGATCCAGTCGGCATCCTGCCACTGGTAGCTGTCAAGCTGCACAGCCACCGAGCCGGTGGCAGGCCGCAGCTCCATCGCGAAGCCGTAGGGGTCGGACTTGTCAAACTGCTCGTCCCGCTGCGTGGTGATGCGGTATTTATAGACCGTGTGCTCCTTCAGTCCCGGCACGAAAAGGCTCCAGATGCCGGAGTCGCTGGAGTGCATCGGGTGCTGCTGACCGTCCCAGCCGTTGAAGTCGCCGATAAGGCTGACAGCGCGGGCGTTGGGTGCCCAGACAGCAAAGGCTATGCCGGCTTGGCCGTCAAAGGTGACAAGGTGCGCGCCTAATTTCTCGTAGGCCCGCTCGTGCGTGCCTTCGCCGATCAGATATTTGTCAAAGTCACTGAGCCAGCTTGCAGGAACAGGCTGGCCGGGGAAAGATACAGTTTGCGCGCTCATCTGACAGACCTTCAGGCTGACAGCGGCTGTCCAGAGCGGCAAAGCCGCTGAACTGCCGCCGATAAATTGATTATTTCAGAAAACAGGGGACAGTATAGCTGTTCCGGCAAGGCTTGCAACTGCTTTTCCGCCCTGCCCCTGCGGCGGATGTTTTCTTTTTGTACCGTGGATTAAAGCCGTTGTCATGCTTTTTCTGCGGCAGGCCGCATCTTTCACCGGCACAGGCGCAGCACGGCCTCGATGTCCGCCTGCGAATAGTTGTCTAACCGCCAGATGCGGGCCAAGGCATGGGCGTTGGCGGCGATGCGGGGAATGTCGGCCTCTGGGATCTTCAGCTCGGCCAGCGTGACCGGGCAGCCAACGCTGCTGAGCCAGCCGCGCAGGCGCAGCACGGTCTGCTCGGCATCCGCTGCAAGGCCGAAGATCTCTTGGCCAAGACGGGCAATGCGGGCTTCGGACTGCGGCAGCCGCCAGCGCAGCCAAGCAGGCACAACCACAGCCAATCCTGCCCCGTGCGGCACATTGTACAATGCACTGAGAGAATGCTCAATCATGTGCATGGGAAAGGCGGTGCGGCCCAGCCCGGCTCCGGTCAGGCCGTTGAGGGCCAAGGTGGCTGTCCACATCAGGGCGGCGCGGCCGCCGTAATCGCGCGGATCCGCCAGGCAGCGTTCGCAGGAGCGCATGGCATTGCGGATCAGACCCTCCATGAAGTCCATCTGCACCGGCGCGTCCTCGTCCGTGGTGGTCATGTAGAACTCCAGCACATGGGCTATCGCGTCCGCTGCTCCGTAGGCGGTGTAGTCGGGCGGCACAGTGAAGGTCAGCTCCGGGTCGAGGATGGAAGTCTTGGGATAGAGCAGGCGGTGCGTGCAGGCGAACTTCTCCTGCGTCGCCTCATTGGTGATCACCGTGCCCGCGTTCATCTCCGAACCCGTGGCGGCCAGCGTCAGCACCGCAGTGATGGGCAGCGCAGCCTTGACCTCCTGTTTATAGGTGAAGAAGTCCCAGACATCGCCGTCCGCAGGAACGCCTGCGGCCACTGCCTTGGCCGTGTCGATCACCGAGCCGCCGCCCACCGCGACGATCACATCCGCCTGCTGCGCCCGCGCCTTGGCGATGCCCTCCCGCACATGCGAGAGCAGCGGGTTTGAGCTGACTCCGCCATGCTCAATCACGGCCACGCCCGCCTGAGCCAGCGCGGCTGTGACCTGCCCGTGCAGGCCGCTCTTTTTGACGTTCTCGCGGCCATAAATGAGCAGAGCGCGGCGGCAGCCAAGGGCGGCTGTTTCCGGGCCGATCTGCGGCACAGTGCCGCGTCCGAAGATGATCTTGGTCGGATTGTGGAAGATGAAGTTTTGCATGATGGTTCACCAATGCGGCTGATTGCCGATCCGATAGTTCATGACTTCCAGCGTGTCGCTGATGACAACAAAGGCGGCTGGGTCGTGTTTGCGGACGATCCGCTTCAGCTCGCCTATTTCCGTGAAGGCGATCACCGCGTACAGAATATGCTCTTCGGTGCGCTTGTAGCCGCCCGTGCCTTTGACGATGGTCACGCCGCGCCGGATGTCCTTGAGGATTTCATCCGAGATCTCCTGCCACTTCGCTGAGATGATGAAGACCGACTTGCGCTGGCTGAGGCCGGTGACGACGATGCTGACCACCTTGGAGGTGACATAGACCACGATCATGGTGTGCAGCAGCGCCTCAACAGAGTAGTACACGGAAATGAGCAGCAGGACAACGACATTCGTTGTCAGGATGGTGGTGCCGATGCCGATTGAGAAACGTTTCAGCAGCATCACCGAGAGGATGTCCGTGCCGCCCTGCGAGCCGGCGGTGCGCAGGCAGAGGCCCGCGCCGCCGCCGAGCAGCAGCCCGGCCAGCAGGGCGTTCAGGATAGGGTCCTCCAGTTTGAAGTCAATGAAGTTGACAAAGGTCAGGGCCAAGGTCAGCGTCATTGTCCCGGCGATGCTGAAGACGAAGAACCGCCGTCCCACCGCCATCCACGCCAAGGCGAAGAGCGGCACGTTGAGCAGCAGGTAGATCACGCCGACATCCAGGCTGGTCAGCTTGTGGAGAATCAGGGCGATGCCGGTGATGCCGCCGGTGGCGAAGTGCTGCGGAATGAGGATGCCGTTGGTGGCTGTGGCGCAGATGCTGCTGCCGACGCAGAGCAGGAGGAGGTCGGTGATCACCTGCCGAGGGGAATCAAAGAGAGGCTTGGGGCTGCTGGTCATAAGAATGCTGAGGCTGTTGTTCTTGGAATGCCTTCAGCCTACCACAGGCCGCGCTCTTTGGCCAGCTTTGTCCTCAAAACATGCTCTGCCGCAGCCAGAAGATTGCCGCAGTCTGCCCCGGCCATGCAGAACATGACCAAGGGCCGGCGCGTCATCAGGATCAGGCCGACAGCAATCAGGATGTCCTTGGGGAAGAGGAAGCCAGCAGCTCGCCCTCAATATACCGCCTGCGCTTCTGCTCAGTGAGGCGGGCGAGGTCAACCACTACAAGGCCGTCCACGCAGCTGCTGAATTCGGCATCCACGTTGAAGTCCAAGAAGCGGACTCCGCCCGGCTCGCAGAGGGCGGCGTACTGCTTGTACAGGGGCGGAACGCTCACGCCCATGTTCTGGAGCAGATGCTTCAGGCGTTTGAAATCCTCGGCGCAGTCCTTGCCGCTGAACTCCTGCGCCAGCACTGTCTGCGGGCTGGCAAAGACAAAGGGAGTGCGCGAGCATTGCAGCCCGCCGCCGTAGTGGAGCTGGTAGAAGTAGATCAGCAGGTCTTTGGCGGTCTGCGGCATGGCACTGCTGATGGAGACCGGGCCGAAGAGGTGTCGGAACTGCGGATTCTTGGCCAAGAACGCGCCGATGCCGTACCAGAGATAATCCAGGCTGCGCTTGCCCCAGTAGCGAGGCTGGACAAAGCTCCGCCCCAGCTCCAGACCGGAGTCAAGGAACCAGCGGTGCTCCTGGCCGAAATCAAAGAGGCTGTGGGTGTAGAGTCCTTCCAGTCCGCGTCCGGCGATGACGCTGGCCGCATCCGTGAAGCGGTAGGCACCGACTATCTCCAAGTCGTTCTCATCCCAGAGAACAAGGTGCTGGTAATAGCTGTCGAAGCGGTCAATGTCCCGCCGCCTGCCGGTGCCCTCCTCCACGGCCCGGAACGCGGTCTCGCGCAGGCGGCCAATCTCCCGCAGCAGCGGCGAGGACTCCTGCCCGGCGCAGAGGAAGATCAGCTTGCCGTCCGGGGTCTTGCCGAGCAGCTCCGCTTCCTTCAGACACTTCTTCAGGTCGCTGCGGCGTTCCGGCAGGGCGACGGCACTTTCTGTCCGCAGCAGCGGTGCTTTGCCCTTGCCGATGCGGTAGAGGTGCTTCCTGATGAGCTTGACCTTCTTCTCGGCGGCCAAGGGCAGGCTGCGGCAGACTGAATACGGGATGATCTCGCCGACAGTGAACTTCAGCCGCCGCTTCTGCTGGCGGAACATCTCCTGCACCAGCAGGGCGGTGGAGAGCGGCTTCCACAGGGCCGAGGCGGCGTAGAAGCTGACCGAGTTCCTGCCGTCCACATGAACAGGCAGGATCGGGGCCTTGGCCTTTTCAGCGATCTTCAGGAAGCCCTTGCGCCACTTGCCGTCCTTGATGCCGCTCAGGCTGAAGCGCGAGACCTCGCCTGCCGGGAAGACAATTACCGCCTCCTCATGCAGCAGGGCCGCGCTGATCAGGCCAAGCTGCTCCTTGGTGGACGACGTGCCGCCCATGTTGTTGACCGTCAGCAGGCACGGCCCCAGCGGCCTGATCTGGGACAGCAGGCTGTTGGCGACAATGCGGACATCGGAGCGCACCTCGTGAATCAGCTTGAGCAGGGCAAGGCCGTCGAGCGAGCCGATGGGATGGTTGGCGATGATCACCACCCTGCCGCAGGGCGGGATGTTCTCCCGCTCGCGCTGCGAGACCGTGTAGCTGAAGGCGAAATGCTCCAAGGCCTGCTCGACGAAATCCATGCCTTTGAGGTGGGGATACCGGGCGGCGAAGGCGGTGAAGTCGTCCTCGCGCAGCAGGCGGCGGAGCACAGGTCGCACTGCCGGGCCGAGGAAGGGGCTGTTCTGCACAGCCGGATAATGGTCGGACAGCACTTGCTCAACGGTGAACATGGGCGCACCTCTCATTGCTCTGCGGAGTTTGTCTTGGTTCCGTCCAGAAGAGAGGATACCCTGCGCCTGTTACGATTGCGTTATGGTCAGGTGTGAGATGCGCTTGAATGCAAAAACCGGCAGAAGCAGCAGGACGCGCTTCTGCCGGACAGCAGCTTGCAGCCGCTCTTACTCGTAGGTCACAACTAACTGCGCCGCTTTGGTGGAGGAGCCTTCATACGCCTCAGCGGTGCGCTCGCCGGTGCCGGTGATGATGATGGCCATGCCGTTGTTGGCTGACCAGCCGCTGCGGTTGACGATCTCCTGCACGATGTCCTTCAGGTCAGGGGTCTGCTGCCCTGCGCCTGCCTGGCCAACGGTGCTCCAAGCCACTGGCGCCCAAGTTACAGAAGCCGTGGTTGTCGGACGGCTGCTGATGTTGTTCAAGGCTGTAGTGAAGGTGGCCGCATTGTCGGCAGCTTGGCCTTTGATGGTCAGGCTGGTCGTGCCGGAGTTGGTCTCATCCACGGTGAACTGGATGTAGGCGTTGGTGATGGTCGCGCCCTGCGGAATGCCGAGGTTGGCGAAGCGCATCCCCACGTACTGATTGCCGGTGGTGGAGGAGTCATAGACCAGCTCCAGATCAGAGCTGTTCAGCGTCACCACGCCGCCGGTCTGCCGCTGCTCGGCATCGTCGCTGCCCGTTGCCACCCGCGCGGAAACTGTGGTGCTGCCGCCGCCAGCCTCGCCGGTCATGGAGATGGGCGATGAGATAGCCTCGTCGCCGTCCTGCTGCGTGACCTTCACATAATAGTAGTCGCCTGCGGCGGCGGTCACGCTGCCGGTGATGATCGGGTGCGCCTGGTTGGGATTCCACGTCTGCGCCACCGCGCCATTCTTGATCAGCTGCACGGTGGAGAAGACCTCGTTGTTGCCGTCATTGGCCTCAATGCGCAGGGCGTGGGTGCCGGGATCCAGCACTGAACCCATTTCCGCGCTGCTCAGGGTGAAGGAGAGGGTCAGGTTCTTGTCCAGCGTGGAGAACATGCGGCGGGCCTGCATGGCCTCCGTGATCGCGGCGCGGGTCTTGGCGGTGGCCAGCACGGCCAGACGGTAGTCGGTGGCTGTGCCCCACGTGCCGCTGTGGTTGTCGTCGCCGCCAGCCGCGCCGATGTCCCAACCACGAGAAATGGCCTCGTCAAAGAAGCTCTTGCTGCCGTCGTTGGTGTAGTAGCCGTCGTTGTAATAGTAGGTGTCGAAGTCGTCGGCCTTGTTGAACAGCTCCATGCCCACGAACTTGTCTGAAGGCGTGGTGGCAAAATGGTTGAACTCCACACCAGTGCTGTCCTGGCGGCCCGGATGGTTGAAGAAGGCCATGCTGCTGCTGCGGGCGTTGAGCCACGTCACCAGCTCTGAGAAAGTGTTGGTCGCCGAATCAGACGATGTGCAGTAGTCGCTGGTGCCGATCACGGTGACGTGGCCGTAAGTGCTGTGCGACCACTCAAAGCCCCACAGGGCGACAAAGCTGCCGTCGTCATTGTATGCGTCCGCCGTGCTCTTCGTGGTGGTCCACTCGGTGGAGCTGATCTGCTCGGCGTGATCAGCCAGACTGAAGAAGTCCAGTCCGGCAGTGTCCCGCGCATAAGCGTAGGCTTGGGCAGGCGTGCCTGTGCCGTCCGAGACATTGGAGTGGTTGTGCAGATGGCCGTAATAAACGTTGTAGGCTGCTGCCGGGTCAGCGGCAAGACATGCGCCGACACCTGCGAGGATGAACATCCCCAGTTTGCTGTAGCTCTTTTGCATCGCTCGTTCCTCTCCGTGAAGATTGAAGGCTGCCTGATTGCAGCGGCCCTCAATCTAAAAAGGAAACAGCAGGATTTGATGAGCGTTGCGTGAGTTTTTCGCGAGGGACGAGCATCAGCAAAAAACAGCGCCGCCGAGACCATGCCCAATCCCTCAGCTGCCGCCAAACATCCGCTTCCGCAGCCAGAAGGCCGCATTGACCAGCGCGATCATCACCGGCACTTCAATCAGCGGGCCGATGACTGCGGCAAAGGCTGCGCCTGAATTGAGGCCGAAGACCGCCACAGCCACGGCTATGGCCAGCTCAAAGTTGTTGCTGGCGGCAGTGAAGGCCAGGGTGACGGTCTTGCCGTAATCTGCGCCAGCCATGCGCCCCATGAAAAAGGAGACAAAGAACATGATCAGGAAGTAGATCAGCAGCGGCACAGCGATGCGCAGCACATCCAGCGGCAGCGAGACGATCACCTCGCCCTTGAGCGAGAACATGACCACGATGGTGAAGAGCAGGGCGATGAGGGTCAGCGGGCTGATGCGCGGCACAAAGACGCTGTGGTACCAGTCCTTGCCCTTGGCCTTGACTAAGAAGAAGCGGGTGAGGAAGCCTGCGAGGAAGGGGATGCCCAAGTAGATGAACACGCTCTGGGCGATCTCGCCGATGCTGACCGCCACCACGCTGCCGCTCAGGCCGAACCAAGGCGGCAGCACGGTGATGAAGACCCAGGCGTAGGCGCTGTAGAAGAAGACTTGGAACACGCTGTTGAAGGCCACCAGCCCGGCGGCGTACTCGTTGTCGCCCTCGGCCAGCTCATTCCAGACAATGACCATGGCAATGCAGCGGGCCAGGCCGATCAGGATGAGGCCGGTCATGTAGTCGGGATAGTCGCGCAGGAAGATGACAGCGAGGAGGAACATCAGCGCCGGGCCGATGAGCCAGTTCTGGATGAGCGACAGGCCGAGCACCTTCCAGTCGCGGAACACGTCGCCCAGCTCCTCGTAGCGCACCTTGGCCAAGGGCGGGTACATCATCAGGATCAGACCTATGGCAATCGGGATGTTGGTTGTGCCGACAGAGACCGCCTGGTTCAGGGAGGCCACCGCCTTGGGGAAGAGGAAGCCGAGGCCGACTCCGATGCCCATCGCGGTGAAGATCCACAGGGTCAGATAGCGGTCGAGGAAGGATAGCTCCTTGCGTGCTGCCTGGTTCATCGCTGGTCTCCTGTTGTATTGAATCTCTTGCATAAGAGGAGTAAGAATTTCGCAGTTGAGCTATGTCTTCTCGCTGCGATGCACGCAAGGGCGAGACCTTCCGCCCCCGCTTATGTTGCGGCTGGCGCAGAAGGTCTAATTGGTATTCATCACCAGCACATCCACCAGCCGCTCGCAGTAATAATTCAGCATCATGTATATAGCATGGCATATATAGCAGGGCGGCATAGTCGTTGCCAGGACGCTCAAGCTGCTGTCAACGCACGGTTCCTGTCTGCACCTGAACACAGTACAAGTGATGATATTCGGTGCAATACGTGCCATAATCGTTAAACCACCCTGCATCGGTCTTCGTCGCAACTCCATTAGCTCCCCCGGCTGTATATGGTGTTGCATCAGTCCAATTAGTGCAATTAGTGCTTGGGGATTGCTGTGATGTTATTGCTCCGTTGTTATTGATGTAACCCGTCCAAACCCGCGTATCGCCGGTGACAGCACTGCCGCCAGCCGTGAGATTAATCGGTGCCAGATGGCTGGCTGAGAGAAATTCAGCGGTGCTGTTGGCGACAGTCGTGCCGTCAGGACGCACATATTTCAACGTCGGAGGGTTCTTGTTAATCTGGCTGATTGTGCTACCTGGGCTGACAGAATCACTCAAGAAGGCGATATAGGTGCCCTTCAGGTTAGCTGCGCTCGCCTCATTCTGACATATAACATCAGCAGCTGCGAGACCACCTATGGCACCTGTGACAGTACTTGAAGTCACGAAAACCACGCGCGGCTGCCAGTTGGTGCATAGAGCTTCACCTGCGGAGAATCCGTAGACATACTCGCCAGCTGGGCACGTCATATTGGGTACAGTGCGGGGGATAGGCACAACCATCATTCCAGATAGAGCATTGTCTGTGGACATCATCAGCATTGCTGCGCAGAGCACCAGTTTCACTTTTGTCATCTGTTCCACCTTGGTTGATTATTTGTGATGTGCGGCACGTTACAAAAGCACATCATGTTTATCCATCAGCTTTGTTTTGTCCAGACGAGATGTTCTCTATGATCCCATCTTCACCATCAGCACATCCACCAGCCGCCCACTATACCCGCTCCTGATCATCTTCACCAGATCGGCGAAGTTGTTCACTGTGACATTCAGGCTGCTGAGGGCAGAATTGGCAAAGCCCGGCAGCACGTATGCGCCGTTGGCGAGCACCGTCACCGCCGCGCCTGCCTTGCCGCCCTCGCTCATGTCGAGCAAGTTGAAGGCGAGGCTGCCCGCGTGCAGGTCGAGGATGACCTGAATGCGCACCGTCTCGTCCGCGCTCAAGCTGCCGCCGGTGACAGTGACATACGGCGACGCGGCCTTGTCCGTGAGAATGCCGACTTCCGGCGGATTGGGATGACCCAGCTTGGTCACGGTCAGCGGGGTGCGCAGCTTGCGGCGGTAGATGCCGGTGCGCAGAGTGCCGTTTTCGGTGTAATGCGTGGCGATAAAGAGCAGATACTCGTTGTTCCACGGGTCGTTCTGGGCTGGGATGTCCGGCAGCAGGGTGATTGCGGTGTCCGAGACGGAGACAAAGCGGCTCTGCGCCGTCCGTCCGCTGCGGGTGCCTTCGATCACACAGCCTTCATCCGCCGCACCCTGCGTGAAGGAAAGATCGCTGCCGCTGAGACGCAGTGCGCCGCTCGGATTGAGGACATCGCTCAGGCCAAAAACCGTGTCTTCGGCCTGAGCGATGACCGGCAGTTTTTCCTCGAACGGCAGCCGCTCGAAGCGGACGTTGCGCTGCACATCCTCGGTCAAGGCACGGGAGAATATGGCCCGTGCCGCCACCGATTCCTCGGCTGGCGGCAGGGGCGCATCCGGGGAATCCAGCCGTCCGGTCAGGGAAAGGCGGAAGGTGATGGCGTTGTCCAAAGACGATTGGTCGCCGTTGATCAGGTCAATGCGTATCTCCTCAATCAAGGCGGTGATGGTTGTTTTGATGGTCTCTTCGTCCAGAGAGGGGTGTTTCAGGGCAATCCGGGCAGCCAGAACGTCGCTGCCGTTGGTGTTGCGCGCCACA
>NZ_JBLWEM020000038.1:0-77183 GCF_048287365.2 Candidatus Electronema sp. JC
CGCGGTCGTTCAGTTGTTCGTCGGTGAATTGCGGATGATATTTCCGGATCGCCTGCACCATGGTCAGGCGATGGAACGGCTTGCCGAGGTCGAGTTCCTTGCCCTGATAGCTGATGACGGTCGTGCCCAGCACCTTCTGTGCGACCTCGCGGAACAGGCTCTCGCTGAAGTCCATCAGGTACTTGTAGTCGCGATACGCCTCGTAGAACTCCAGCATCGTGAACTCGGGGTTGTGCCGCGTCGACAGCCCCTCGTTGCGGAAGTTGCGGTTGATCTCGAACACCCGCTCAAAGCCGCCCACCAGCAGCCGCTTCAGGTACAGTTCCGGGGCAATGCGCAGGTACAGCTCCATGTCCAGCGCGTTGTGATGGGTGATGAAGGGCTTGGCCGCCGCGCCGCCAGGGATCGGGTGGAGCATCGGGGTTTCCACCTCCAAGAACCCGCGATTGGCAAGAAAAGCCCTGATCAGGCGGATGATCTCCATCCGCTTGCGGAATGTGCTGCGCACCTCCGGGTTGACGATCAGGTCAACATAGCGCTGGCGGTAGCGGGTCTCCACGTCGGTCAGGCCGTGGAACTTCTCCGGCAGCGGGCGCAGCGACTTACAGATCATGTGCAGCTTGGTCGCCTCGATGGACGGCTCGCCAGTCTTGGTCTTGAACGGCCTGCCCTCCACGCCGACTATATCGCCCGCGTCCCACTTCTTAAAGTGACCGAACTGCTCGTCGCCGAGCACGTCAAGGCGGGCGTAAATCTGAATGCGGGCCGACTCATCCTGCAACTGAAAGAAGGCCGCCTTGCCGAACTTGCGCAGCACCATCACCCGGCCAGCGATGCGGCACGACACGCCGTCCGGGGCGTGCGTCTCCGGCTCCAAGGCCTCGGCCTGCGGGAGTATCTCGGCAATATGCTGCGGGTGCTTAAAGTCGTTGCTGAACAGCTTCACGCCGTCATCGGCGAGGCTCTGCGCCTTTTCCCGGCGCTGCTTGAGGAGGTTGTTTAAATTGTCCATGATGGTAAAAGATGCAAGGCTGAGACGGCGCGCGCTGCCCCTCAGCCTTTGGTTGTTCTGGAATGCCTGCGGGCAATCCCGCGTATGCGGAAGCGGCAAATCGTCTGCCCCGCCTGAAGAATGTCCGCGGCTTCAGTCTTACCATTTTCCTGCATGTCGGGCAAGCTGAACAGCAGCACGCGCCCGCCCTTGTCTGGCCTCGTCATCGGCGCCGCGCTGTGCTGTGAGGCTGCCCGGTCAGGTCAGCGGCTTGTGCCAGACATTCATGCTTTCAATGCCGCCGGAAATGTTGGTGTTGTTCTTCAGTCTGCCCGCGAACTGGTACGCAGCCTTGGCAAAGGTGATGTTCATGCCCGGCGACATGGCTCTGGCAATGGTGTAGGCGGTCAGAATTCCTTCCTGCCGCAGATGCAGCTCCATGCGGCGGAGCAGATGCAGGGCCAGATTGCTGCCTGCCCATTCCGGCAGGGTGGCAAAATCCGTGATCTCAGCATTGGCGGCCTCGCTGTCTGTCTCCGCCGAGCCGAGAGCGATTAATCTGCCCGCTGTTGCAATGCCGAAATAGGCGACATGGCTGCGCATGGTCTCGATCAGATATTCCGGCTCAGAAATGGGAAAGGGATAGGAGGGAAAAACCTGCCGGTAAATGGCCGCCATTGCCGCCGCGTCCGCCTCTTCGCAGCGGCGCACAGTGAAGCGGGCATCAAGAGGAGGCAGGCCGCCGACCTGCTTTTCCCTGGCAAGCCGCATGATTTTGTCCATTGCCGCCGCGTCGCGCTCCCTGCTCCGCGCCTCCTGCAAATAGCGGCAGAGGAACAGAGCGCGTTCCCGTCCGGCGAAAAAGCCGGGAATGCGCGCCTCCTCGCAGAAGCCTGCCTCAAAAAAACCGGCTGCTGCCGCCTCCGGCACCTTGGCGAAAATTTTGGCATAGCCGTTTTCCTCTGCCAAGGCGACGAGCTGCTCCGGGAAATCCGCTGCCGCATCCGGGGCCAGCCGCATCAGATACACCCGGTCATTGCCCGGCCCGTGCTGAATCAGGCCGCCGCGCAGCTCCTCGATTTTATCCTTCGCCGTCATCCTGCCCTCCGTCCCGCTTGCTCATCCGCTCGTTGTCCGCAGGCACCAGGGCGATGGTGTCGTCGTAATCAGCCAGCAGCCTGCCGATGCCCACAGGGAGGCATTCCGGCGCGTCGTCCAGAGAGAGCTGCAAGTTGCACTGGCCGCAGTCGCGGTCGCAGAAGACCGGCTCGTAGGAGTCAGGCTCCTTGTAGGTGGTGATCACGCCTTCGTAGTTGCGCAGCACCACCTTGTTGGTTGACCAGGAGATGAGGTAGTTGGGCATGACCGGGATCTTGCCGCCGCCGCCGGGCGCGTCAATGACGTAGGTCGGGACGCTGAAGCCGCTGGTGTGGCCGATCAGGCTCTCGATGATCTCGATGCCCTTGCCCACCGGCGTTCTGAAGTGGGACAGCCCTTCGGAGAGGTCGCATTGATACATGTAATAGGGCCTGACCCGGTTCGCCACCAGCTTGTGCACCAGCGTGCGCATGATTCTTGGGCAGTCGTTCACGCCGGCCAGCAGCACGGTCTGGTTGCCGAGCGGGATGCCCGCGTCAGCCAGCCTGGCCAGGGCGGCCCGCGCCGAGGCCGTCACTTCGCGGGGATGGTTGAAATGGGTGTTGATCCAGAGCGGATGATGCTTTTTCAGCATCGCCACCAGCCCGTCCGTGATCCGGTAGGGCAGGACAACCGGGGTTCTGGTGCCGATGCGGACCACCTCGACATGCTTGATTTTGCCCAGCTCGGTGAGAATGTAGTCGAGAAAGTCGTCCGGGAGCAGGAAGGGATCGCCGCCGCTGAGGAGCACATCCCGCACTCTCGGCGTGCTGCGGATGTAATCTAAGCCCTGTTCAACAACTTCCCTGGAGGGAATGCTGTCGCGGTCGCCGACCTTCCGCTTGCGGGTGCAGTGGCGGCAGTACATGGCGCAGACATTGCTGACCAAGAAGAGAACGCGGTCAGGATAGCGGTGGGTGATGCCCGGCACCGGGCTGTCCTCGTCCTCATGCAGCGGGTCGGCCATGTCCGCGCCGGTGATGTCCAGCTCGCGGATTGACGGCACAGCCTGCATGAAAACCGGGTCCAGCTCAAAATCCTCCCTGTTGATCAGGGAGAGATAATACGGGGTGATGGAAAGCGGGAACTTCTCGATGGTGCGTTGAATCTGCTGCCTTTTCTCCTCCTTCAGCTCCAGATCAAGAAAATTTTCCAGCTGCTCCAGCGATCTGATCCGATGCCGCACCTGCCATTTCCAGTCCTGCCATGTCTTCTTGGAAACGTCCGCATCAATCCTTTCCGCCAGCTCCTGCTGGTGTTCTGTGTAAATCATTCACTCTCCTTGTTGATGGATTCGATATGAACGGGCCGGAACAGTCCGGCCGGTCGTTCACGCTCACGCGCGAAGGTGTCCGCCGCGCTGCGGGGAGGCTGAGGAAAAATAAAGAATTTTAAACAATTGAGATGCGCAGGCGTGTCCGCTGTCAACTTGCAGCCGTCATGCCGCCGTTGCCATGTCATGCTTTGTGACGCGCTCAACTGTTTGAGATGATTATTTGAACTGTGGTCTTCCATCTTAAGCCGGGCTGCCAGCGCTGTCAACTGCTTTTTCGTCCGCGCTGCGGCGCAGCGGCAGTCGCCGTCAGCCCGCCTGCGGCTGAATTTGTTCAGGACTCTCCAGCCGCTCACGATGGCTGCGGCTTGAAATCCTGCTTGCTTCAAGGCGCAAATCTGGTTACGCTCTGCCTTGGCGAGCTGTCAATCCATACACCATTACGCGCAACAACATGACACCATCATGATCATTTCCGACACCGCAGTCAAACAGAGCATCGCCGTGATGGTGCTCTCCGCCCTGATCGCCATCATGGGCGTTTACAGCTACACGACCCTGCCCCGCGAGGCGGAGCCGGATGTCAGCATCCCCAACGTCTTCGTCTCCACGACCTACCGGGGCGTGGCGCCCGGCGACATGGAGACCGCAATCACGATCAAGATAGAGAACAAGCTCAAGGGACTGGACGGGGTGAAGAACATCAAGTCGGTCAGCTCCGAGGGCGAATCCCTGATCAACGTGGAGTTCACCACCGGCATCGACATTGACGACGCGCTGCGCAAGGTCAAGGACAAGGTGGACGAGGCCAAGAACGAGCTGCCCAGCGATCTGGAGGACGACCCCAAGGTCTTCGAGGTCAATATCTCGGAGATGCCGATCCTCGTCTTCTCCATCTCCGGCACCTGCGGCCTGAGCTGTCTGAAGAAGATTGCCGACGACTTGGAAGACGAGATCGAGGCTGTGCCCGGCGTGCTGGAAGCGGATGTCACCGGCGGCCAGGAGCGCGAGATCCGCATCGAGGTCATGCCGGACAAGCTCGCCTACTACGGCCTGACCATCAACTCCCTCCAGTCCGCCGTGCAGAGCGAGAACAGCAACACCTCCGGCGGCTCCCTCCGGCTGGGCGACGGCAAGTTTCAGCTCCGCGTGCCAGGCGAGTTCACCACGCCGGAGGAGCTGTACGGCTTAGTGGTGGCCTCGCACAAGGGCCAGCCGGTCTATCTGAAGGAGGTGGCCACTGTCTTTGACGGCTTCAAGGAGGAGGTCAGCCGCTCGCGCATGAACGGCAGGCAGGCGGTCAACATCGCGGTGAAGAAGCAGGCCGGGGAGAACATCATCGCCATCGCCGACGCGGTGGACGAGATCATCGCCAAGCGGCAGCCGGGCTGGCCCAAGGGCACCGAGATCAGCAAGGTGATGGACAAGTCCAAAGACACCAAGACCATGGTCGCGGATCTGGAGAACAACATTCTCACCGGCCTGACGCTGGTGCTGGTGGTGATCTTCTTCGCCATGGGCTTCCGCAACGCGGTGATGGTCAGTCTCGCCATTCCCTTCTCAATGTTCATGGCCTTCACCATCCTTCAGCTGATGGGCATCACCCTGAACATGGTCGTGCTCTTCAGCCTGACCCTGGCCTTGGGCATGCTGGTGGACAACGCCATCGTCATCATTGAGAACATCTACCGCTTCATGGAGCAGGGCGCAGGCCGGGCCGAGGCGGCGATGAAGGCCACCTCGGAAGTGGCCATGCCGGTCATCGGCTCCACGCTGACCACCTTGGCCGCCTTCTCGCCCATGCTCTTCTGGCCGGGCATCATGGGCGAATTCATGGGCTATCTGCCCCTGACCCTGATCGTCACCCTGTCTGCCAGCCTCTTTGTCGCCTTGGTGGTCAATCCCGCCTTTGCCTCGCTGTTCATGAAAGGCTCGAAAAAGGCCCGCGCCGTGGAGATGGTCTCCTGGGAGCAGCCGATTTCGATTCAAACACCGCTGCTGCGGCTCTACGCCAGCCTGCTGCGCTTCTTCATCCGCCATCCTTTGGCGCTGCTGGCCGGAGCCGCCTTCATGCTCATCTTCATGATCCAAGGCTGGCTGCTGGCCGTGGGCCTGAAGAAGCCGGTGGAGTTCTTCCCCAGCACCGATCCCAAGGGCATTTATGTCAACGCCGACGTGCCGGAAGGCGCGGACTTGGAGTACATTGACCGCATCCTCCGCCAAGTCGAGCAGGCGGTGGCCGGGAAAGGCCGCGCGGACGGCCCCAGCGACCTGCGCAACATCAAGATCATCTACACCCGCGCGGTGGCGGCCAGCAGCGGCAGCTCCGCCTTTGAGGCCAACACGCCCAACCATGTCGGCATCCGCTTCATCGACCTTGCCGAGCGCGCGGAGTCCAGCCATGACACGGTGGAGGAGATCAGGCGGCGCATCGCCGACATTCCCGGTGCCAAGCTGACTGTGGCCATGGAGGCTGAAGGCCCGCCCACTGGCGCGCCGATCAACATCGAGATCGCCGGCGACCGCTTCGAGGTGCTCGGCGCGGCGGCTAAAGAGGTCAAGAACGCCCTGTCCAAGCTGCCGCATGTGGAGGACATCCGCGACGACTACGTCGAGGGCACGCCGTCGGTGCAGGTGCAGATCGACCGGCAGAAGGCGGCCTCCTTTGGCCTGACCACGGGCATGATCGGCTTCGCTCTCAAATCCGCCTACAACGGCCTGGCGGTCTCAACCTTCCGCGAGGGCAGCGAGGACTACGACATCACCGTGCAGCTGCCGGAGGCGGAGCGGCGGCATGACGGCGTGCTGCGCAGCCTGATGATTCCCGCGCCGAACGGCCAGGCCGTGCCGCTCTCCGCGCTGGCCGAGATCAGCGTCACCGGCTCAGTGGGCAGCATCAGCCGGATCAACAACGAGCGGGTGGTGACGGTCAAGGCCAATGTCGATGAGACCAAAATCCCCGGCGCGGTGGCCAGAGAGCAGGCGGAGAAGCTGCTCGCCCAGAATCCGCTGCCGCCCGGCTACAAGATCACCTTCACCGGCGAAAATCAGGAGCAGCAGGATGCCGAGGCATTTCTCGGCAAGGCCTTCGCCGTGGCCCTGCTGCTGATCTTCCTGATCTTGGTTGTCCAGTTCAACTCGGTCAGCCAGCCCTTCCTGATCATGACATCGGTCATCCTCTCGCTGGGCGGCGCGTTCTTCGGCCTGATGCTCTACAAGATGCCCTTCGGCGTGATCATGACCGGCATCGGCGTGATCTCGCTGGCCGGCGTGGTGGTCAACAACGCCATCGTTCTGATTGACTACACCAACCAGCTGCGGCGCAACGGCTACGCCCTCAAAGAGGCGGTGGTCTTTGCCGGAGCCACCCGGCTGCGGCCCGTGCTGCTCACCGCAATCACCACCATCCTCGGCCTTGTGCCGATGATCACCGGCGTGTCCTATGATTTCCGCAACCTCGCCATGTCCTGGGTCAGCGAGTCAAGCCAGTTCTGGCAGTCCATGGCCGTGGCCGTCACCTTCGGCCTGCTCGCCGCCACCTTCCTGACCCTTGTGGTGGTGCCGACGCTGTATTTTGTGCTGGAGCGGAGCAAGGAGATGCTGGCGGCTGGCTGGCGGCAGCTGGAGCAGGGAAGGGCAGCGGCGTATCGGGTGCTGGCAGGGGAGTAGTCATGCTGCGCTTTGCCGGAGCTTCGACCGCTCAGGGCTTCAGCGCAATCCGCACCGCGAAGCCCTGCGGCTGGCGGTTGCAGGCCGAAACTGAGCCGCCGCAGCTCTCGACGCAGGTTTTGACTATAGCCAGACCCAGTCCAACACCGCCGGAGCCGCTCTCGCGGGACAGCTCAGGCCGGTAGAAAGGTTCAAATATCCGGTCAAGATGCTCCTCGGCCACGCCGGGGCCGCAGTCCTCGACAATTATCTCCACCTGCCCGCTGTTCTCCGCAGCAGTGACTGTGATAGGCCCGGCATAACCTGCATATTTCACCGCATTGCGAAGGAGATTGGCAATGGCCCGCGTCAGCAGCTCGGCAGAGGCGGTGACATGCAGCTCTGGTGCGGCCCGTAGCTGCACCGCTGTTTCCGCCGCCTCGCGCCGCACAGCGGTCTCAAGCACCGGCAACAAAGGAATGCGATCCAGCCGCACGGCTTGGGCGTTCATCTCCGCCCGCGAGAAGGCCAGCAGCTCGCCGATCAGGGCGGCCATGTGGTCAACATCCTCCATCACGTCCTGCACGCGCTCTCGGTTTGCGCCGTCGAGCCGCTGCTCTAGCACGCCGAGGCCAAACTGAATCCGAGCCACGGGCGAGCCAAGCTCGTGCGAGACATCGCCGAGAAAGCGTTTCTGGCCTTTCACGAACGCGGAGAGGCGTGCAGTCATGTGGCTGATGGTCGCGGCCAGCCGCCCGATCTCGTCGGCCCGCTGCTCGTGGATGGAGACGGCAAAGTTGCCCTTGGCGATCTCCTCGGCGGCACGGGTCATGCGCTCCAGCGGCTTGGTGATGCTGCGGATCAGCGGCAGCCAGAAGAGCACGGAGATGAGAATCACTGCGGCGGCCACGACCATCCACGGCAGGGGATCAAAGAAAAAACCCTTGCCGGTGATGGAGTCAGAGGCGGCGATGAGCAGGGCGGGCAGGTGCCGCTCTGAGGCTTCTAAGTAGATTGGCACCCGGATGCCAAACCACCAGCGGCTGGGCGTGCTGGTGTGCATGATCAGATGCGGCTTCCGCCCCCAAGCAGTCGGCTTTGGCCCGCCGCCCGCGCAGTCGGCACCGTCCGGCGGGCCATGCCGGAGCAGCACCGCTTTGGCCTTGTCCAGCACTTCATCGGGCACCGGCTCTTTCTTCGGCGAGAAGACCAGCCCCTCGCGCAGCAGGAGGAGGAAATCCACTCCGTGAATTTTGCCGTGACGTTCGAGTGCCTCCGGCCATTCATCCGGCGGGGTTTGCTCCAAGTCATGGACGATGAGCATTCCGGCGGCGCGGAGCCTATCAGCCCCTTGATGGCCGAAGAACTCGTGCAGGTTCATCTTCAGCTGCACAGCAAAGAAGATTGCCAGCGCGGCGGCAAGCAGGAGCAGGTTGAGGAAGAGCCAGCCGAGAATTTTGGCGAAGAGCGAGCGGGCGGCCTTCACAGCGGCGGGGCGATGAACATGTAGCCTGCGGTGCGCACCGTCTGGATGTAGCGCGGCTCGCGCGGGTTTTCGCCCAGCTTGCGCCGCAGCGAGGAGATGTGCACGTCAATGGAGCGGTCGAAGACATCATAATTGCGGCCAGACACCGCCTCCAGCAGGCGGTCGCGGCTCAAGACCCGCCCGGCGGCGCAGGCCAGCGCGGCCAGCAGGTCGTACTCCAGCGGAGTCAGCGTCAGCAGCTCGCCGCGCAGGCGCACGGTGCGCGAGGCCTGCTCGATTTCCAGCTCGGCGAAGCGCAGGGTCTGCTCCGCCGCCTCCGTGTTGCTCCGGCTTTCGGTGAGCTGGCTGCGGCGGGTGACGGCCCGCAGCCGGGCCAGCAGCTCGCGCGAGGAGAAGGTTTTGGGCAGATAGTCGTCCGCGCCCATCTCCAAGCCGACGATGCGGTCGGTCTCCTCGCCCCGCGCCGTGAGCATCAGCACCGGAATATCCGACTCACGGCGCAGCTCCTTCAGCACTGCGAAGCCGTCCATCTGCGGCAGCATCACGTCCAAGATGACCGCCTGATACTCGCCCTGCTGGAACAGCCGCAGCCCGTCCGGGCCGCTGTGCGCCGCATCGACTGTGTAGCCCATCGGCTCCAGATAATCGGCCACCAAGCGGCAGAGCTTGCGGTCGTCGTCAATCATGAGGATGCGCATGGCCGGTTTAAACCGTCATCAGAATCCTGCCTGCGCCATTTCAGAGGCTCCCGTCCGCCAGCCCTTTCTCCAGCACATGCTTGACATCATAAATCACCGCCTGCGGTCGACAGATACGGGTCAGCTCCGCCCTGCCCAAGCTGAGGAACTGGCGGTGCGCCACCGCGAGGATCACCGCGTCGTAACGGCCTTCCGGCAGCTTCTCAATCATCGCCACATCATACAGCCGCCGGGCTTCCGCCGAATCAGCCCAAGGATCATAAACCTCAACTCCGGCCTCGTATGTGGTCAGCTCGTCAATGATGTCCGTCACCCGCGTGTTGCGCAGATCCGGGCAGTTCTCCTTGAAGGTCAGGCCAAGGATGAGAATGCGTGAGTCGGCCACGTGGATGCGCTGCCGCAGCATCAGCTTGACCACCTCTGAGGCGATGTAGCGGCCCATGCCGTCGTTGAGCCGCCGCCCGGCAAGGATCATCTCCGGGTGATAGCCGACCTGCTGCGCTTTGTGGGTGAGATAATACGGATCAACGCCGATGCAGTGGCCACCGACCAGACCGGGCCGGAAGGGCAGGAAATTCCACTTCGTGCCTGCGGCCTTCAGCACCTCCAGCGTGTCGATGCCGAGCCGGTTGAAGATCAGAGCCAGCTCGTTGATCAGGGCGATATTGACATCGCGCTGCGTGTTCTCAATCACTTTGGCCGCCTCGGCCACCTTGATGCTGCTGGCCTTGAACGTGCCTGCGGTGATGATCAAGCCGTACAGCCGGTCAACAAAGTCAGCAATCTCCGGCGTGGAGCCGGAAGTCACTTTGACGATGGTCGGCAGGCGGTGCTCATGGTCGCCGGGATTGATGCGCTCCGGGCTGTAGCCTGCGAAGAAGTCCCGATTGAATTGCAGGCTTGAGACCTGCTCCAGAATCGGGATGCAGACCTCCTCAGTCGCGCCTGGATAGACGGTTGATTCGTAAATCACCACGTCGCCGGGCTTGAGCACTTGGCCGACCGTGCGCGACGCGCCTTCCAGCGGGCTGAAATCGGGCCGCTTGCTCTCGTCCACCGGCGTGGGCACAGCAACGATGAAGACAGTGCACTGCCGCAGCTCGTCAAGATTGCTGGTGAACTGAAGCTGCGTGGCTGCGGCCAGCTCTTCCACGCTCACCTCGCGGGTGCTGTCGCGGCCTTGGCGCAGCTCGGCGATGCGCTGCTCCTTGAGGTCAAAGCCGACGCAGGGCAGTTTTTTGCTGAATTCCACGGCCAAAGGCAGGCCGACGTAGCCGAGGCCGATCACGGCCAGCTTAGTTGATGCGAGATCAGGCATGTTTTTTCCTCATGATGTTAAACACCCCGGCTGATTCCCGGCCAGATTTGCGTGTGCAGCTGCAATTGCAGTCGGACGGGCAGCTGCTCCCGCAGGAGAAAGTCCGACAGCCGCGCCGGAGCAAGGCGGTCAATGACAGGCGAGAAGAGCACCGGCAGCAGCTCGGTCAGGCGATGTTCACGGACAACCTGCGCCGCCCAAGCCGCGTCTTCTTCCGAGCAGAGGACAAACTTCAGCTCGTCGCGGCTGCCTGCGGCCTTGCGCTGGCGAAGCAGCCCGATATTGCCCCAGTCATTATGGGCTGCCATCCTGGAGTCCGGGCATTTGAGATCCAGAATCACCCCGACGGACACGGGAACCCGCGCGATGCTCAGGCTGCCGCCGGTCTCCAAAAGCACTTCGCGGCCCTGCGCCAGCAGAGCGTCCATGAGCGGATAAACCGCCGCTTGCAGCAGCGGCTCTCCGCCGGTGATCTCCGCCATGATGCCGGGATATTGCACCAGCTCGGCGCAGGCTTCGGCTGCGCTCATCAGCTTGCCTGCCTCGTCCCAAGTGTAGCGGGAATCGCAGTAGGAGCAGCGCAGATTGCAGCCGCAGAGCCGGATGAAAACGCAGGGCAGCCCGGCGCGGGTCGATTCGCCTTGGATGGAGTAAAACAGCTCGGAGACCCGCAGCAGTTCGCTCCCGCTCATGCGCCGTAGTAAATCACGCCGCTTGAGTCGGTCTCCCGCACCTGCACCGAATGGAGCTGATACCGCTCGGTCGTCAACACGCTTTTCAGCTGAATGAAGAGATAGCGGGCGATATGCTCGGAAGACGGGTTGCAGTCTTGGAAGCTGGGATGCTCGTTCAGGTCGCGGTGATCCAGCTCGTCCACCACCGCGTTGACCTGCTGCTTGAGCACTTTGAAGTCGATGCCCATGCCCAGCTGATCCAGCTCATGGGCGCGGACTGTCACTTTGACCTTCCAGTTGTGGCCGTGGGGCCGCTCGCAGTTGCCGGGGTACTCGCGCAGATGATGGCCGCCGGAGAAATGTGTTTTGATGAAGATGTCGAACATAGGTTGTCCTGTGTTGGCAAAGTTTGCTGGTTCGGCCTACTTTAACGCGGCGGAACCGCGTTGCGCAAGCGGGAACTTGGCCTCTTCAGCGTTCGACCTCAATCCCTTCAGCCCGCAGGACTTCTTTGCCCGCCATTTTTTTCAGCCCGGCGCGAAATTTTTTATGCAATTTCTGCTCTTCGATCACCATCCAGGCGCAGTCAACAATGCCCTCCGCGCCCGCCTTGGCCGCCTCGTCATCGGAGAAAGTGACGCTGCCATCCTTCTCTAAAACGCAGGCCGCGCCGTAAGGATCCAGCGTTGGATAAATGGAGACGAAATCAATGAATTTGAGCTTCAGCTCCAAAAGCGGCTCAAAATCGCCCCGCGCCTCGGCAGTTTTGAGAAAGACCGTCAAAAATTCATTCACCGCCCGGTCGATCTCTGTGAGCGTCCGGCAGCCAGCCGTTGCCGGATTGTCGGCCTCCGGCGGCGGCTGTTCTTCCGGGAGCGGCGGCGGCGCGGCGACCGGATCGCTGATGAAATAGCCGAGACTGTAGATGCCTCCGCTCTTTTGCAGCATGGCCAGCAGGGTGTTGTAGTCGTCATCCGCCGGACTGAGGCCGCCGGTGCCCCAGTAATAGGAGCCGCCCCGGCGCAGGCCCTGATGAAAAAAAAGGACGGCGCAGTCGCTCCGGCCTTGGACATCAACCTCAATGAAGCCGGAGAACTCCCGCTTGTTCAGACGGAAGACCAAATCCGGCAGGCTGACCTTGGCGGAGGAAAGCCGCCCTTTGGCGCGGCGGAACGCGGGCAGCTGGCCCCAGAAGAAAATTGAGTCGGGATCGAGGTAATAGACCGAAACTTGGAAATTGCGCTGACGGAGGGCGGCGAAGACGTGGTCGAGCTGCTCTGAGGCCAAAGCGTGCTCGCCTTTGTTCTGAGTCAGGCTGCGGACAATATCTGACTCGTCAAAATAGACCATCAGCTCCTGATCTGAACCCTTGCCGTAGAGGCAGCCGGTGCCGATCTCACCCTGCAGATGCTGGATGAACTTCTCCACATCCAGATAATAGCTGTTCAGGCCGCTTAAAAAAGGCTTTTCCCGGGGCAGAAGCATTGCGTCTTATTCAGTCAGGTTGCGGACAACATCATAATCCGCGTCAGCGGCGGCTTGGAAGGAGGTGATGCCCAAGGCTTTGAGCGCAGGATCGTCTTCGGCGAGCTGGGTCAGCATGGCCCGGAGGCTCTCCTTCCGCTCCTGCGGCAGCTCGCGGCTGACTGACAAGGCCCAGCCGGGCAGGGGCGCGGTTTTCATCAGCTCGGCCACTGAGCCGGGGACGATGAAACGGTCCGCTTTGCGCAGGGAGCCTTCGCTGATGAAACCGGCATCCGCGTCGCCGAGGCTGACTGCAATGATGACGTTTTCCTCCCGGCCTGCCGCAGCCTCCAGCAGCTCAAAGTCGCGACCGGGTTCCAAGCCCTGCTCCCGCAGGCTCTTCTTCTGGGAGAGAAAACCGCCCGCCGAATTCCGGCTGACGATCATCACCTTTTTGCCTCGCAGCTCTTCGATCTTGCTGATTCCGGCCTCCGGCCTGACAATGATGATCCCCCGCTGCTGGCTGCCGCCCTTGCCTTGGGCCGCCGTGGCCAGCACCTCGTGCCGGTCGGAGGCCCGGACATAGGTCAGCGGACTCTGATAGCCGACAGTGATGCCGCCGCGCAGCAGCTCCGCCTCGTATTCGGCGGCGTTTTGCAGCAGCACCGTCCGCACCGGCGCGCCGAACACCGCGCTCAGTTTCTCCGCCAGCGGCGCGAGCATGGCGGCCTGCTGTTCCGGCGGCGCGGACGGCTGCATGGACAGCAGCAGATGCTCCTCAGCGGCGGCCAACGGCGACGCGGCGCAGAGCAGGACGGCAAGCAGGGCAAAGATGATGTTCTTCATGGGACGACCTTATTGCCGCTTGGCGGTCAGCCGTTCCACGGCGATGCGGACCGAATGGCGCATCCGCTCCAAGGCCGTGCCGAGGTCGCGCATCTCGCGGCAGCCCTCCGCCGTGATGGCCAAGTCCAGCTCGCCGAGACTGATCCGGTTGGCGGTGTTGGTCAGAACGCGGGCCGGACGTATGACTAAGCTGTTCAGCAGGGCGGCCAGCAGGAGCGCGGCCAGCAGGGCCAGTCCGGCAGGCACGAAAAAAAGCGGGGAAAGCAGGGCCTGCCGTAAGACCTGCTCGGCTTCGGCAGCAGGAATGCCGATATGAACTTCGCCATCCGACCCGCTGAGGGCCAGCACCCGGTCATGCACGGTCAGGCCGCCCACGCTGAGGCGAATGCTGCCTTCTTTGGCCCCGGCCTTTAGGCCGTTTTGAGCCAGCACATCCACCGGAAAGCCTTTATCCTGCACCCGCTGCAAAAAGCGGCTGTCAAATCCGGCCTGCGGGTTGAAAAATCCGGCCACTGCCGCGCCTTTTTCATTGACCACCGCCGCGTAGGCCATGCCCGGCAGCAGGGCGGCGCGTTCAGTCTCCTGATTGACAAGCAGATAATCTTTCCGCAGCAGAGGCGTTTTCACCGACTCCTTCAGCGTGAGGGCCAGCGCAAGGCTGCGCAGCTCGCCCTCTTCGGCCAGCAGGGCGGGAATGCTGCGGAAATAAAAATATAGAAAGGAGCCGCCCGCCGCGAGAAAGCTGAAGGTCAGCAGGAGCAGCAGATGGACGGCCAGCGGCCTGCCCCGGCCCTTGGCCGCTGTCTCAGCGGCGGTTTTCCGTCCGGGCGGAGCAGGAGCGGCGGCGGTCTTGGCTGCTACAGGAGCCTCCGCCGCCGGAGTCTGAACACTGCCGGACGGCGGCTCCGGCTTCTCGACCACAATGATGTGGCCGCAGGCTTTGCAGGCGAACTTCGCCCGCTGGCCTTTGATCCGGCTCTCGTCAATGTGGTACTTCTTGGCGCAGTCCTCGCAAATGACCAGCATACATCGGCTCCTTTCCTGTCCGCCTGCCGCAGTCCGGCAAAACCCTGCTTCAGTTATAACGGCCCGGAAAGCCTGCGGTCAATGCTTATTTTGCCGGATTCCGGCGGCGGCGGGACAGGCTGGACGCAGGTGCCTGTCAGTCCTTGAGCTTTTTCAGCAGCCAGGCCATGTTCTGGCCCAAGGTGCGCATGGTGGCCACGCCTTCGGCATCAGCGGCGACCTCGCCTTTCTCCCGGCCCATGCCGACGTTCCAGTACGAGGAGCCGACAATGATCATCTGGCCGATGGTGAAGAAGTGGTTGATGGAGTCGAAGACGTGGATCGCGCCGCCCCGACGGCAGGCGACCACAGCGGCTCCGACTTTACGGCGGTGCATGTCGCCGTTGGCCCGCGAGACCATGCCGCAGCGGTCAATCAGGGCCTTCAGCTCAGAACTCATGTTGGCGAAATAGGTGGGCGAGGCGAGAATGATGCCGTCCGCCTCCTCCATCTTGGCGATGCAGTCGTTGATGCAGTCGGTTGTCACCGCGCAGCGGCGGTTCTTTTTGGCAAAACACTGGTAGCAGGCGATGCAGCCGTGCGGGTGGGTTCCGGCCAAGCTCACCAGCTCGGTCTCGACACCTTCTTTTTCCAGCTCCTCAAACACATAGCTGATCAGTTTCTCCGTGTTGCCGCCTGTGCGCGCGCTGCCGTTGAATGCCACAACCTTCATGCTGTGCTGCCTCCCTTTTTTGGTCAAACAAAAAACATCTGCTGATTCCCCCGAAACTATACGCCAGATGACGGCAGGGAGCAACGGGAAATCGAGCCGCGCAGCAGCTCCAGCTCAATCTTCAGGCAGCGGTCCATGACCACGGCCAGCTGCAGTGATTCGTGTCAGAAGTTACGCAGCTGAATTCTGAAGTTAAATAATTACATCAGGTCGGATTCAGGTGGCGCAAATCGCCAATTGAATAAAATCAACGAAGTTGCAAATCCAACTGCATAATTTCTATCTGATATTATCAGAGCGAAAGGAGCGCAGGTGATTATAGTTTTAATTATTTTTCTATATGAATTAATTTCAATCCTGATAAACTATACCATTAAAACCTGCTTTTTTTCGTCAAGATTTCGATAGGTCGGCACCATACTCCTCTTCTGTCTGTTTGTTCATTCTCAATGATAAAGCTCACTGTCGGGGGCGAAGCGTAGCGGAACCTCCGTCCAGCGCAGGATCTTGTTCGGCTTTTTTTTAAGGTGCTCCATATATGATGCCATCTTGGTACTTTCTTAAGACTGGCAGGTTATCCGTGGCATCCACTTCCTCTATGGAAGGCAAGTACCATCTCCATGTTAATGCGTTAAAATATACAATTAGCGCCTTTCCATCACTGCACTTTTTAATCATCTGGTTCATCTCTTCTTTATAGTCTTCATTCACTCTGCGTGTAACTGCAGACACTTTTGCAGGAATCATAACTGCTTCCTTCCCTGTCAAAAAAAGGATCGCATCTGGACCATTCGAGTAAATTGTCTTGCCATCGTGAATATCAGACAGATAATATATAATATCAGAATTATTCCAATATTTTGAAGTATATCCATTGCCGTTTTTATGGATGCCCACCGCCATTGTGACAGCAAGGCTCTCATTAATACTCACAGAAAATAATAAAAGAAAAACGAAGCAATGCCATATCCAGCGTCGATTTATTTCCTCTGACATCGACCAAGCGAGTGTAATGCCTGCTATGGTCAGTGCTAAAATAGCTGGCAAGAGGATTCGGCTGTCAAGCGGTGTATGTGCATCAAAGAAAGAAATAGATATAAAAATAAAGAATATATATATGACAGAATAAATAACACAAAGCACAGGAAGTGCAATTCCCATCGACGTTGCATTCTGTCTGTTATACTCCTTTCGGTAAATAATTGAGACTCCCAAAAAAAAGAAAGCGACAACCACCGCAATATGAATTGCCTTTGTCCAAGGAGAAATAGATATAGGCAGGACAAAATTATACATAGTAGAGATCAAGCTGTTCACATGCCCAAAGCCGATTGGATGGAATGCAAATTCTCGGTTTGTCGCGGATTGCGCAATCAAGATGTTACGGATCAACCAAAAGGCAAGAGGAAGGGATGCAACGCCAGCAAATATAAAAACATCTCTCATCTTGAGCTTAACAGACCGATTATCCAACAAAAATAATGCAAGGGCCATAGTTGGAAAAAGAACGACACCCACATAACGAATTGCTGCTGCGAAGCCAGCCATAAAACCTGCCAATACGAGCACATATAGACGAGGACGCGCAACATGATAAGAAAATAGAAAAAAACTCGCCATAGAAAACGTGACAAATGGAGCTTCCGTCCAAGCCATTGAATGTACTGATATTACTTGGGCTGAAGACAGGAATGACAACATGGCGCAACCCGTGGCTACTAAGCTGCGCTTAGTGCAGATGTGAACCGCAAGGCAAAAAAGGACAAGATTTGCGGCGAAAAAAAATGCGGCAAGAAAGCGAGTTGCCTGAAGAACATCACCGGGGTAAAACAAGTCCACTACCCCGATCAGGAGTGGGTAGCCCGGGGGGTAATGGGTCATGGCTTTGCCATGAACGAAGAAGCCGTTTCCTGCAAGCAAACTTCGTGCGGCCTCAATGTATGTAGTGGAGTCTGGACTGACACCGGGACCTTGATCTGTGATCCAGTGCATCAGTATGAAAGCGCAAGATCCGGTAAATAAAATCATGGAAATAGTTTTAATTTCCCGCCTGCATGTATTAATTATTTCCTTCATGATTATTAAAATGAGTTTTTTTACAATGAGCTTCTTCAGCCTTTTTCGAGGCCTTCACTTCAACATATACGCCAGATGACGGCAGCGGGCAACCGGAAATCGAGCCGCGCAGCCGCTCCAGCTCGATCTTCAGGCAGCGGTCCATGACGACATGCAGCCCTGCTTCTTCAGCAATCTTGGCCGCCGCCTCGTTGACCACGCCCTGCTGCATCCAGACCAATTTCGCACCGACGGCAATTGCCTCGCGGACAATCGGTTCAACGTCCTCGGAACGGCGGAAGATGTCTACGATATCAATTGGCACCGGTACCGAGCGCAGGTCAGGATGCGAGATTTCGCCCAGCACCTCGGCGCAGCTCGGATTGACCGGGATGATCCGATAGCCTGCCTCTTGCAGGTAGCGGGCGACCTGATGGCTGGGCCGCTCCGGCTTGGGCGAGAGGCCGACCACAGCCACGCTGCGGCTCTCGGCAAGGATGCGCCGGACAGCGGCGGAAAGCGGGATTTGCGGGAACATAATTGACAAAGATGGAAAAAGGCCATAATACTGTGCTGCGCACATGCTGCGCGGACCGTCAATTCTAACCGGCAGGAGGCGTTTCAGCCATGTATTTTCAAGACATCATCGCCGCTCTGAACAGATATTGGGCCTCGGTCGGCTGCGTCATCATGCAGCCTTACGACATGGAGGTGGGCGCAGGCACCTTTCATCCCGCCACACTGCTGAAAGCCTTGGGGCCGGAGCCGTGGAAGGCGGCCTACGTGCAGCCCTCGCGCCGCCCGACTGACGGACGCTACGGCGAGAACCCCAACCGCCTTCAGCATTACTATCAATATCAGGTGGTGATCAAGCCCTCGCTGCGTAATATTCAGGAGCTGTATCTTGGCAGCCTGCGCGAGTTCGGCCTCAACCTGCTGGAGCACGACATCCGTTTTGTTGAAGATGACTGGGAGTCGCCGACGCTGGGCGCGTCCGGCCTCGGCTGGGAGGTCTGGCTGGACGGCATGGAGGTGACGCAGTTCACCTACTTCCAACAGGCTGGATCGCTGGAGCTGTACCCGGTCACAGTGGAGATCACCTACGGCCTGGAGCGGCTGGCAATGTATCTGCAAAAGAAGGAGTCGGTCTATGACATCCAATGGAACCGCGACGTGACCTACGGCCAGATATTCCTTCAGGCCGAGCGCGAGTTCTCCGCCTTCAACTTTGAGGAGGCCAATGTTCCTGATCTGACGGCCAACTTCAACAACTGGGAGCGGGACGCGCTCAAGTTGATCGAGAAGGGGCTGATCCTGCCTGCCTATGATCACTGCCTGAAGTGCTCGCACACCTTCAACCTGCTTGATGCCCGCAAGGCGATCAGCGTGGCCGAGCGGACGCGCTACATCGGTCGCATCCGCAACATCGCCCGCCAAGTGGCGCAGTCTTACGTGGCCCAGCGCGAGGCGATGGGCTGGCCGCTGCTGGCCGAGCGGCAGGTGCTGCTGGCAGAGGCGGCGTAGCTTCAGAGGCCGAGCAGCCAGAGGACGGCGTGCAGACAGAGGCAGGCGCACGCCCCTGCCGCCATGTCGTCCAGCATGATGCCCAGCCCGCCGTGGATATGCCGGTCAAGCCAGCCCACCGGAAAGGGTTTGAGGATGTCGAAAAAGCGGAAGAGCGCGAATCCGGCGGCAAGTGCTAAGGGATACGCTGGAGCAAAGGCCAAAGCGATGAGCTGGCCGACGATTTCATCAATCACCACTGCGCCGGGATCGCCTTGATCAAGAATTTTCTCAGCGGCTCCGGCGGCGGCGGTGCCAAGAACGAACAGTACGGCCAGCGCGGCGGCATAGCTGGCAGGTGCGAGCTGATGCAGGCCCAGCCAGAGCAGCACTCCGGCCAGCGAACCCCAAGTGCCTGGAGCCTTCGGCAGCCAGCCGCTGCCAAAGCCAGTGGCGATAAAGAGGAAGACCTTGTCCATTAAAAGTATCGACGGGGATTTCAGCGCAGAGTCATCTGTACGTCTTTGGAACAGAGCATCTGTTAAAGAAAAATCGCTCTCCATTCAAGCTCAATTTGCAAAGCTGGGTCGTGAATTTTCTCGTTGTGAAACACTGCGGCTTGGCTGCTTGACTGATAAACGCTCACTGTTTGCGCAAACGGTGTGACTAACCAGCACGAGCGGATTCCAGCTTGAAAATAGCGGTCAAATTTATCCAGAAGTTCTTGAGCAGCCTGCGTTGGTGAGAGAATTTCTATCACTGCCAGCGGCATTTCAGTCATGCGGAGGATGTCTTTTCCTGTCAGATTAATTTCTCGTTTTGGATATAGACAAATGTCAGGCACATAATCTTTATCTTCAATTTGCAAAGTTAATTCAGTAAAAACGGTGATATCTGGCACGGAGCTTAACGCCGCAATCAATTTGCTGCATACATAGCCATGGTGATACGACGGACTCATATTTTCTCCTTTTGATGTGCTTTTTCATGCGAAGCCGCCCGCATTGTATCTGCCCCGCCATTTTTCGGGGCGATCCAACGACCGCCCCCATACGAATCAAATCAGCCCCAGTTTCTTCATCTCAGCAGTCAGCTTGTTCAGCGACGGCTCGTCCATCTCGGTCATCGGCAGGCGCACTTCCGGCGTGGCAATCTTACCGATCAGATGCACAGCCTTTTTCGCCGGGGCCGGACTGGGATAGCAGAACATCGTGCCCATGAGCGGGAAGAACTTGTAATGAATCTCTTTGGCTGTGGCTAAATCGCCGCGCAGAGCCGCTTCCATCAGCTCAGACATCGCCTTAGGGGCCACGTTGGAGGTCACGGAGATCACGCCCTTGCCGCCGATCAGCACTGTGGGCATAGAGGTGAAGTCATCACCGGACAGCACAATAAAGTCTTTCGGGCAGATGCGGATGATCTCGGAAATCTGATTCAGGCAGCCGCAGGCCTCCTTGATGCCGATGATGTTGGGCAGCTCGGCCAGCCGTGCGACCGTGGCCGGGGCCATGTTGGTGACGGTGCGGCCCGGCACGTTGTAGAGCACCACCGGGATGTCCACAGCCTCGGTGATCGCCTTGAAATGCTGATATAATCCTTCTTGGCTCGGCTTGTTGTAATACGGCACCACGGACAGCACCGCGTCCGCGCCGTTCTCTTTGGCCGATTCGGTCAACTCGATAGCCTCAAGGGTGTTGTTGGCCCCGGTTCCGGCAATGACCGGCACCCGGCCTGCCACGGTCTTCACGGTCAGCTCGATCACCCGCTTGTGTTCGGCAAAACTGAGGGTGGCGGATTCGCCGGTGGTGCCGCAGGGCACAAGACCATGAATGCCGTTGTCGATCTGAAAATTGATCAGATTGACGAGGCTTTCCTCGTCAACCCTGCCGTCGCGCATCGGGGTGACAATCGCGGTGATCGCGCCCTGAATTCGTTGTGCTGCTGTCATCTCGTTCTCCTTGGGGATTAAAGCAATGCCTCGGCGGTCAGCTCGCCTTGATAGACCGCATGGGCAGGCCCTTTGAGGAAAACATTATAAACAATTGGCGCGGTTCCGCCAGCCTTATGCTCCGGCAGGCTGAATAAAATTGTCAGGCGGTCGTTGCCGGAGGTGATGATTTCGACGGGCGAGGCAGCCTGTCCAAGCAGGGCGGCGATGATCGCGCTGGCGGCGGAGCCTGTGCCGCAGGCGAGGGTTTCGTCCTCCACGCCGCGCTCATACGTCCGCACTTTGAAGGCCTCGCCGCGTTTTTGAACAAAATTGACATTGGTGCCCGCAGGCTGAAAGGCTTCATGGCAGCGAATCGCCCTGCCGAGGCCGCGCACGTCGACTTCCTCAATATTGTCGACAAAGACCACCACATGCGGCACGCCGGTGTTAAGACTGTGCAGAATGAGCGGCGCATTGTTGACAGTGATAGTCTGATGCAGACGCAAGTCACGCGGCTCAGTCATCTTCACCGCCACTTCTTTGCCGGAAACCTCGGCCTCGATCAGCCCAGCCAAGGTTTCAAAGCGCATTTTGGCGTGAGCAATGCCCTGCATAAAGGCAAAACGGGCCGCGCAGCGCGCTCCGTTGCCGCACATCTCGGCAACCGAGCCGTCGGCATTGAAGAATCGCCAGCGAAAATCCGCCTGTCCAGAATTCTCGATCAGAATCAGGCCGTCCGCACCGACCGAAAACTTGCGGCGGCAGACAGCAGCGGCAAAGGCGGACATGGATTCAGGCTCGATCAGCGGCGTGCGGTGGTCAATAAGGATGAAATCATTGCCGGTGCCGCTCATTTTGACGAATGAAATTGGAAAATTAGATGTGTTCATGATGAATATTCTTCAGTTCGCAAAGAAACGGTATTTGATGATGCAGTACAGGGCGCGGAAGCCATCCTTCAGTCCGATTTTTTTGCCTTCCTCGTAGGTGCGTCCGCTATAAGAAATACCGACCTCATAAATTCGCCAGCCACCGCGAGAAATTTTCGCGGTGATCTCGGGCTCAAAGCCGAAGCGGTTTTCTTTAATGACAATTTTCTGAATCACTTCCCGTCGAAAAACCTTGTAGCAGGTTTCCATGTCAGTCAGATTCAGGTTCGTGCACATGTTAGAAAGCAGAGTCAGAAAACGGTTGCCGACCATGTGCCAGAAATACAGCACCCGATGTGCTTCTGAGCCGACAAAACGCGAGCCATAGACCACATCCGCCTTGCCATCTAAAATTGGCTGAATCAGCTTGGGATATTCCGTCGGATCGTATTCCAAATCCGCATCCTGAATCAGAATGATGTCGCCGGTCGCCTTCGCGATGCCGGAACGAAGAGCTGCACCCTTGCCTTGATTTTTTTCATGGAACACCTTGACGAGATTGCCGCCTTGCAGCTGCTCTATCACCTGTCTGGTGCTATCAGTAGAGGCATCGTCCACAAGAATAATTTCTTTGATAAGGGGCAGCGTGACAGATTGCACCGCCTCTACCACTGCCTTTAAAGTCTGTTCTTCGTTGTAGGCTGGAATGACCACAGACAGTTTGCAGAGATATTCTTCCATCTTTTTCTTGATCATTGGATTTCTTTTTTAAAAAGAATTATCAGCAACAGCATCAAAAACAGCGGCAACACCTGCACAGTCAGCCGGTTCCACGCTGTCCCGATCTGCCAGTATATCTCGTTGGCATTGAAAAGAATAACTGTGAAGCAGCCGAGGAGAAGACCGGTTGGCAGGAGCAGCAGTGCCGCGTCTGGTCTGCGCCTGAGCACTGTTCCAAGTACGGCAAGACCAAGCCCTGCGCCAACAATGTTCCATTGCCGCACGTCCTTCCACATGCCGAAAATCGCTTCCATGGCCGGAGCAATCCGGCTAGCGGCCCGCCGCAGGCTGTTTGCATCCCAATGCTGCGGCACGGCTGCACCAAGGTCAAGATGCAGCCGCGTCCACCAGAACCACGGCAGATAGCAGAGCGTGAAGGCAAGCAGCGAGAACAGGGCATCCTTGCGCCGCCGCCCGCTCAACAGCAGCAGGCCGAGCAGTGCCGCGAAGAGCAGGCCCTCGTTTTTCGTGTGCGCGGCAGCAGCGGCGAACAGTCCGGCAAGGACGGCATCTGCCCTGCGGCCTTCTTCGCGCCGCCAGCGGAGGACGCAGGCCAAGCCGCAGGTCATCATCAGCCAGAGCGGCACTTCGGCATAGGCCCACGAGGCGAGCAGCGGCACATTGGGGATTGAGACAAAGAGGGCAGCGGCCAGCAGCCCGGCTGTGCGGCTGCCGCTCTGCGCGCTGACCGCGATGCGCATTTCCCAAACGCAGAGCAGGAGGAAGATCGCGCCCCAGCCCTTGCTCCAGCATTCTTCCCAGCCGCCCGCGAACCAGCCGGAGAAGGCCCAGACAGTCGGCCAGAGCAGCGGATAATCCGCGTGGCCGAAGCGGGTCACGTCCTCCAGCGGCCCGCTGCCAAGGGCCAGCACCTTGGCCTTGCTGCCCCAGATCGCCCAGGCATCCCAGTCATCAGGCACGACAACGACCGCCATGAGGAAGCTCCACAGCAGCCCGGCAGCGATGATGAGCAGAAGCAGGCCGGAGAATATCCGCCCGCCTCTGCTCACGCTGGCAGCATGCTGCGCCGCCCTGTCTTTCTTCTGCATGAGACTGAGGAGCGTGTTCGCAAGCAGCGTTGCCCAGCCGACAAGGGCAAGGATGATCGCCCCGCCAAAGGCCGGCTGGGCTGAGAGGAAGAAGAAGCGGGTCGGCAGGGTCAGGAGTGTGAGGAACAGGCAGGCCAGAGCCAGGGCTTCCGGCCAGGTGGCGCGTCCACGCCAGATTTTGCGGAGCAGCGCGGCCCAGCCGAGCAGGACGGCGAAGGAAAGAATCAGCCCTTTCGGTGTGGCGCGTTCCGCCGCAGGCGCGTCCGCAGGCGGCGCAGGAACAGGCTCGGCAGTCAGCACCGCCCCTTGCACTCTGAGGATGTACTCCGCGTCTTTGACTGGAATGCGGGGAATGAGCAGATACTGGACATAGGACAGCGCGTTCGCGTCACCTTTGGCCTGATAGCGGAGATCCTGCGGCCAGTGCCGCGCCAGCTCGGCGGTCTGCCCAACCAGCTCCGGGGGAATGCCTGCCCGCTGAAAGACTGTCTCCCGCTGCTGCGGAAGACTTTTGCCGAGATACAGCACCCGCTCGCGCTGCTGCCAGAGCTGGTACATTCCTGCCAAGGCGGCGAAAGTCACTGCCAGCCGGAGGAAAGTTTTTCCAGAAAGAATGAGCATTATGCTCACAGGAAATCCACGCTCACCGGGCAGTGGTCGGAGCCGTGGATATCGTTGTGAATCTCCGCCGCCCGCACCCGGCCTTGGCTTTTCGCATCCACGAGGAAGTAGTCAATCCGCCAGCCGACATTGCGCTGGCGGGCGGCGGTGCGGTAGCTCCACCAGCTGTACCGCTGCGGCTCCGGGTGGAAAAGGCGGAAGGTGTCGGCGTAGCCCGCTTGCAGGATTTCCTCCAAGCCCGCCCGCTCTTCCGGCGTGAAGCCGGGATTCTGGACATTGGCCTTCGGATTGGCCAGATCAATTTCCTTGTGCGCCACGTTGAGGTCGCCGCAGAGCAGCACGGATTTTTCCGCAGCCAAGCGGTTGATGTGGGCGAGCATGGCTCGGTTAAATTCGAGCTTGAAGGTCAGCCGCTTCAGCCCGTCTTGGGAATTGGGAAAATAGGCCGCGACAAAGTAGAAATCAGCAAACTCCAAGGTCAGCACCCGGCCTTCGCTGTCACAATCCTCCCGACCCAAGCCGTAAATCACGTTCAGCGGCTCCTTGCGGCTGAAGACCGCCACGCCGGAATAGCCTTTCTTTTTCGCCGGATGCCACCACGCCTGATAGCCGGGAATGCTCCGCGCCGCTTCCGGCAGCTGCTCAGGGAAGGCCTTGATCTCCTGCAAGGCGAAGATGTCTGCGTCAAGACGGCGGACGGCATCAAGAAAGCCTTTTTCCACAATTGCCCGCAGGCCGTTGACGTTCCATGAAACCAGCCGCAAGGCCGGTTTGTCCGCAGAGAGTTCTTTCTTCATAGGCAGCTTGCGCGGCGTAATGCCTATGCGCGGACAGATGTCCGCCAGCGGGCAGCGGTCGCAGTGGGGAAAACGCGGCTTGCACAAGGCTTGACCGAAAGCGACGAGCAAGGAGTTGATTTCCAGCCAATATGGCGCAGGTAGCTTGGCGCGGAGGGCCATTTCTGTGGCCAAAGGCGTTTCTGTCGCGACATAGCCCCAGAGGTTCATGATCCGATGAACATGGGTGTCCACGCAGATGGCGGGCTTTTTGAAGGCCACGGCAACGACGAGGTTGGCGGTTTTGCGGCCCACGCCGGGCAGGCGGATCAGCTCTTCAACCGTCTTTGGCACCTTGCCGCCAAAGTTACGCGCCAAAGCGGCGGGCAGCGCGGCCAAATATCTCGCCTTGCTGTGAAAAAAGCCGACCGGATAAATCAGCCGCTCCAGCTCGGCAATAGAGAGCTTGGCTAGGTCTTCAGCGTTCTCCGCCTGCGCAAAAAGCCGCCGGGCCGCCGCCGCTGTTACCTCGTCCTTGGTGCGGGCGGAAAGGATGGTCGCGGTCAGCACCTTGAAGGGGTCTTCGGTCTGCGCGGCGATCAGGTCAACAATCGGTGCCTGCCAGTCGGCGGCTTCCTTGCGCAGCCGGGCGACAGCCTCATTAATGGGGAAACTCATGCTGCTCCTTGGTGTTCATGGCATGTTAGCCCGCGCCGCATAGACGGCCCAGCCAAGATGCTCCTTCAAGCCTCTGCTGCTCATCTCCAGCGCGTCCGCTTGCGGCAGCCAGTCCAGAATTGAAGCGGTGCGCTCTACAAGTTGGTAGTCCGTCGCCGCTGGAATGACCTCCAGCCCCAGTCGCGCAAAGACCGCCTGCGCCCGGCGCATGTGGTACGCCGAAGTGACGAGCAGAATGCGGCGGATGCCCCGCGCCTGCAAAAGGGGCAGCGTGTTGGTGCCGTTCTCCAGCGTGTTGCGGCTGGCTGGCTCCAGCAGCATGTTCTCCGCAGGAACGCCCATGAATTCGAGTAGCTCGGCCATTGCCTCGGCCTCTGGCTGCGTGCCAGGCGGACTGCCGCCGGAGAGGATGAGCAGCGGAGCCTTGCCCGCTCTGAAGAGCCGCGCCCCGTGCACCAGCCGGTCCGCGCCGCCGTCCAAATCGGTCAGGCCGAGACCGGGCACTGCGCCCCGCGTCACGCCGCCAAGAATGACAATGGCCCCGGCCTGCGGCATCGCTTCCGCCCGCTGCGGCGGATACGGCTTTTCCAGCGGCAGCATGATCAGCTCCGCCGCTTTCCGTGTCGATGCCGCCCAGAGCAGCACGGCAGCCATGACAAGCAGCAGTCCTGCGCTCCGCCGCCTGCCGCGCCACAGCAGCAGGGCACTGCTCAGGCAGAGGAGGATGGCGAGGCTGAGAGGATAAACCAGCAGCGGCAGCAGCTTGGCGAGCAAATAGGCCATAGTTTTCGCAAAGGCGGGCGTTTTTTCGGTCATTGAACCACAGGCGGCCCGCCGCTGTCAATTCCTGCCGTTGCGCTGGAGGCGATTTCAGGGGAAAAATTGAATTTCAAAATTTTTGCTGTAAAAATTAACTCTCGCACTTGACTGCACAACAAAACCGTTGTAATATGAGTGCAGATCAACGGCGGCATAATCGCAGCGGCACAAAAACAGGAGATGAAGACATGGAATTTTTTAAACACACGGCGCAGTTACTCTGGGATGAAACAGTGAAGGCGGTGGCAGCCCTGCTGGCAGCCATGTTTCTGCCCGCCCTGCTTGACCGGGCCAAATCGGCATGGGGCGTGGTTGGCGGCAGGCTTGCGGATTTTGGCTGGTGGAAGCGGGAGAGCGTTTTGGCGGTATAATTCGTAGGGTCACGGCATGCCGTGACCCTGCGGAAACAATCAACAAATCAACATCATGAACGACATCCGCCTGCATGGCGCAGCCGTGTACAATCCGGCCTTGTCGAGCCGCGAGGAGCTGAAGGATTATTTTGTCGCCCGCACCGAGCTGCTCGACCGGATTGTTGCCGATCTTCGGCAGGAGCAGCCCGGCGGCCCGTGCCGCCACCGCCTGATTCTCGGCCTGCGCGGCATGGGCAAATCCACCTTGCTGCGGCGGATTGGCATTGCCGTGGAGGAAGACGCGGAGCTGGGCAAGTGCTGGCTGCCGCTGACTTTCCCGGAAGAGCAGTACAACATCAGCACGGCTGCCGATCTTTGGCGGAACTGCCTTGATGCCTTCTGCGACCTGCTGGAGGAGCGCGGACGCAAGGACGAGGCCGACGCGCTGGACAAGGTGGTTGATGAAGTTGAGGACGCGCTATCTCTGCTGCTGGTCGAGGCCGACAAGCTCGGCTGCCGTCTCCTCCTGCTGATGGACAACATGGATTTGATTTTGGAGCGGCTGAAGGGCGAGCAGGAGCAGCTGCGGGCGATTTTTCAGCGTGAATCCCGCCTGCTGCTGATTGCGGCGAGCACACAGCCTGTGGATGCGGACTTTTTTCATGCGACTGACGAGCTGCAAGGTTTGTCGGTGGAGGAGATGCGGGCCACGCTGCGCAAGCTGGCCGAGCTGGGCAAAACGCCGCAGGTCGCCCAGCTGCTGGATGACGACCCAGCCCGAATCAAGATCTTGCATAATCTGACCGGCGGCAATCCCCGCACCATTGTCCTGCTTTACAACGTCTTGGCGCGTGGTTTGGACGGCGACGTGCGCAGCGATTTGGAGGGCCTGCTGGATTTGGTCACGCCGCTCTACAAGGCTCGCTTTGAGGAGCTGCCGCAGCAGGCGCAGCAGTTGGTGGACGGGCTGGCGGTGAACTGGGATCCGATGACCGCCCGGCAGCTTGCGGACAAGCTGGGCTGGGATGTGAACACGGCTTCAGCGCAGCTCAACCGCTTGCAGCAGCAGGGGCATGTTGAGAAAGTTGATGCTGCTTCCGGCAAGCGGGCCGCGTTTCAGATTGGCGAACGTTTTTTCAATATTTGGTATTTGATGCGGGCCAGCCGAAGGGTGCGGCGCAAGCTGATCTGGCTGGTGCATTTTCTGCGGATGTTTTTCAGCGCAGCGGAGCTGCAAGGTCATGCGAAGAAGCTGCTGCGGGAGGACAAAAATGATGTCCGCTGGGCTGAATATAAATTGGCTTTGGCGCGGACTGTTGAAGATAAGCATTTGAAAGAAAAATTAAACCGTGATGCCTTGCGCTGTTTGCTGAGGCAGGAGAAAGACTCAAGAAAAATTGAAACAATGTTTGATCTGCAAGGAGAAGACGCAGAACTACGTCCTCTTTTGACGGATATTAAATTTAATGAATTATTGATTCAAGCGTATCAAAACTATCAACTCAAACGCTATGAGGAGGCTGAGGCTGCTTGCAGAAAAATTCTTAAAATCAAGCCGGATTATGCTGACTACTGGGGCATTCTTGGCATATTTTTATCTAACATGAAACGTTTTGACGAAGCTGAGGCAGCCTATAGAAAAGCTATAGAAATTAAGCCGGATCATGACTTTTGCTGGACAACTCTCGGCTCATTGTTGCACTACAATTTAAAACGAGTTGACGAAGCCGAAGCAGCATACAAGAAGGCTCTTGAGATTAAGCCAAATTATGATTGGTGCTGGAACAGTCTTGGCAACCTGCTACGTGAGCTGAAACGCTTTGACGAAGCGGAAATTGCGTACAGGAAAGCTCTGGAAATAAAGCCAGATAACTCTCAATATTGGTTCAATCTTGGCGTACTGCTGGAACGGCTTGAACGTTACGACGAGGCTGAGAATGCGTACAGAAAAGATATTGAGATTAAGCCAACCAGTTCACGTTATAATGCGTTTGCTTGGTTCTTATATGGACAAAAGGATAAATTTGATGAAGCGATACTCTTCGCTGAAAAAAGCGTGGAATTAGAATTCGATTTAAATCGAGTCCATACTCTTGCCACCCTACTTGTCGCCAACAACCAATGGCCAGAAGCAGAACCGCATTTTCGAGAGTTGCTCAACAAAGGCGATGACGAGTTCTTTGAAAAATACTGGCAGGACATGCTCACCTTATTCAAAGAAGCCGTTTGCACCGGCAGGGCAGCAGAAGTCCTTGCCCTGCTGGATGAATCCCCTCTTGCCGAACGCTGGCGGCCTCTGCGGGAAGCCTTGGCCGCCGCCAAAGAGGGCAGCGTCCGCTACTTGAACGGCGTTGCCCCGGAAGTGCGCCATCCCGCTTTGGAAATCCTCAAAACCATCGCCCCGGATGTGCTGCCTCCGCCTCCGCTGCAAGGCAACGCCTGATCAGCTTTGTCTGCCCGCAGCGGAATCAGGCTGATTTTTTTTCAAATTCACCTCAGCTTCCGAAGCCCGGACATAAAGCGGAGCAGCCGCCGCCGGATCGCTGCGTTCACCTCGCTCCAGCTTGTCTGCGGCAAGAAAGCCAATTTTCGCCGCGCTGGGACTGCTTAAAGCGGGCGGAATGAAGCGCAGCCCAGCAATGCGCGAGAAGATGTGCTGATATTCGGCCAGACCCGGCCCGGCGATGACCGCAGGCGGCGCAATCTTCTCCGCCAGCAATTCCGGGCGGACAGCCTCAGCCGGACTGATTTGCCCCTTCGGGCCGTAACAGGCGGCATACACCTCCTGCTTGCGGGCATCCATGACGCACCAAAGCGGGCCGTCCACAAGCGGGCAGGAAAGGGCGACGGCATCCAAGGTCGGCACACAAACGAGCGGCTTGCCAGCAGCAAAGACGATGCCTTTTGCCGCCGCCAAGCCAATGCGCAGGCCTGTGAACGAGCCGGGGCCGATGCTGACCGCGATTGCATCCAGATCACTCCAGCTTATTCCGACAGCCTGCATCACCCATTCGACGGAACCGAGCAGCTGGCGGGAATGGCTGGTTTCGGCATGAACAGCGGCCTCGGCGATCAATCTGCCGTTGCTGACTCCGCCGCGAGTCAGGGCAACGCTGCCGCAGCCTGCGGCGGTTTCAATCGAAAGGATAAGGGGAAGGCTTACATCCACCGCTGCACCAGCCGGGCAATGTCGTTGTAGAAAACAAACAGCATCAATGTGCCGAGCAGGGCCATGCCGACCTGCTGCGCCCGCATCAGGGCCATTTCACCCATCGGCTTGCGGCGGACAGCCTCAATGCTGAGAAAAACGAGGTGGCCGCCGTCGAGAATCGGAATCGGCAGCAGGTTGAGTATGCCGAGATTGACCGAGAGCAGGCCGGTGAAATGAATCAGATTGATCCAGCCCGCCTCCAGCTGCTGTCCGGCGATTTCAGCGATGCGGATCGGCCCGCCCAGCTCGGAGGCCGGAATCACCCGCTGGATCATTTTGACCAAGCCCATGACCGTGAGCACGATCATGCTCCACGTGTGCTGCAAGGCCAGCATGACCGATTCAGGCAAGGAAACTTTGCTGTACACCACATCCTCGGCGCGACTCATGCCGAGCAGGTAGCGTTCCTCGGTCGGTTCGCCGAAGATGTTTTTCACCATGTCGCGCGCCGGGGTCGCGGCGACGGTCAATTCCTCCCCGCCGCGCCGGACGCGCAGCTCCAGCTCTTTGCCGCCGGAATTGCGGATGATTTCAGAAACCTGCTCCCAAACTGTCACGGTGTTGCCGTCAATGGACAGCACGATGTCGTCTTTCTTCAGCCCGGCTTTTTCTGCCGCCGAACCGGCGGAAATCGTGCCGATCTTGGTGGTTTCCGCCAGATCAGGCCGCCCGGCGAAGACGAACATCAGCCAGAAGACCAGCACAGCGAAGAGCAGGTTGAAGAGCGGGCCGCCGAAGACGATCCAAAAGCGCTGCCCGACGGTTTTATGAGAAAACGAGACAGCTTTTTCCCCGTCAGCGATTTCCTCGCCCGGCTGCTCGCCGTACATTTTCACGTAGCCGCCGAGCGGAAAAGCCGAAAGCAGATATTCAGTCTCGCCCCACTGTTTGCCGATCAGCTTGTTGCCAAAACCGAGCGAGAAGGTCAGCACCCGCACCTTGAAGAGCTTGGCGAAGAGAAAATGGCCCAGCTCATGCACAAAAATGAGGATGCCGAGGACGAAAAGAAAAGAAAGGAGGGAATTCATGGATGTGGTTGCGTTGCAAAACGCCTGCCGCCACGCTGCTGCGGCTCAATGATGATGGTCGTGATCGCCGAGAAACAGCTCGTGATATTCCGTCTCCGCCAGATGTCGGCGCAGAATGCCGGTGAGCTTGTCAACCAAGCCGCTGATCTCCTCTTCGGCGAGACGGGGAATCAGGGCGTTCAGCAGCTCGTCGCGGCTGAAGAGGCGGAGGAAAAGAGCCAGCGACTGCTCGTCCAGCTCGCGGCTCAGGCCGAAGCAGATCTGCTCAAAGCCGGTTGCGGACTGCTGCGCGCCGCTCATCCCGCCAGTGCCTTCCAATGCACGGCGCGGCTGCGCGGGCCGTCGTATTCGCAGAAAAAAATCCGCTGCCACGCGCCGAGAAGCAGCTTGCCTTCTGTGATGATCATGGTGAGCGAGCTGCCGGTCAGCGTCGCCAGCGCATGGGCGGGCGAGTTGCCCTCGGCGTGGCGGCAGGGCCACGACGGCGGCAGGAGCTGCCCGAAAAGGCCGAGCAGATCCTGCCGCACCGCCGGGTCGCAGCCCTCATTGACGGTCAGCCCGGCAGTGGTGTGCGGATTGAAGAGGCAGAGCAGCCCCTCCTCAATGCCTGACATCGCCACCGCCTGCCGGGCCTGTCCGGTGATGTCCACAAATTCCGCCGGAGCGGCGGTGGACAGCGTGAAACAGCCTGAACGCATCAGCTTCAGCGGCCTTGCAGCTCCCAGTTGCCGTAGCTGTCGCGGCAGGCGGTGCTGCGGGTGCGCTCGGTTCTGCCTTCAATCACCGCGACAATTTCCGCTGTGCGGCAGATGCGGTTGTCCGGGCCGGTGTAGGCGGTCTGCGGGACGACCTGATACTGATTGCGGTTGTCCGGGTTGGTCCAGCTCACAGTCTGGCCGGACGGAGCTTTTTCATAGGCTTGATTGAGTTGCTGCTGGTCGTATTTGTCCATCTCGTTGCCGATGGCGTAACCCAGCATTCCGCCGACCGCCGCGCCGATCAGCGTGGCGCCGGTGTTCTTGCCGATGGCCTGTCCGGCGATCGCGCCTGCCGCAGCGCCGCCCACTCCGCCTGTCTGAGCCTTGTTGGCCATGCAGGACGAAAGCAGCAGGACAGAGAGAGCGGCAGCGACAAGATGTGATTTTTTCATAATTCCTCCAATGGAGCATATGTGTGATGTGAATTTGCCCGCAGCACGCGGCGCGGCGGAGCAGCCCGCCGAATCCGCTGATGATTTGAAGGGATTATAACCCACAGGCCGCGTTCTTTTCAATCGCAATGCGTCTTTTTTCCATCCGCGCCCTGGCTGTCCGCCCGCCTGGCCGATGAGAAAAAAGTTTAACCGGGGCATATTTTAGGCTAATCTGAGAGTCAGCACGGAGCGGAAAAAACGTCTCGCCGCTGACACCCTGCTCTTGTCAACCGCCGAGGACGCAGAATTCATAAGGAGGCCACCGTGAGACTGGGGATGAAACCCTTGCCCTTTGCCAGCGCCGAGCTGGCTGCGCAGCTGCCCAAGCGTCTGAGCCGCTTGGCCGGAGACCGGGCGCAGGAGCTGAATCTGCTGCGGGACGAGTTCGGGGGCGCAGAGAACTTGGCCAGATTTTATGTCGAGCCGCACGTGCAGGAGCGCTGCCCGGCAGACCGGCGGCGCGGTCTGCCTGCGCCCGCGCCGCGCGAACCGGCTTTTTCCGTGCTCAGCCGTTTTCTTGAAGGCGGCCAGCCTGTCTGCCGCGACGGCAGCCATCAGCTTTTTCTGCTGGCGGAAGCGGGCATGGGCAAGACTTCGCTGCTGCTGATGGTCAAGCTGCTGCAGCTGGCCGGATTCTGGCCGCCCGGCTGCCGCTGCGAGCTGTTCCGCCTTGGCCCGGACAGTCTCGCCCAGATCGCCGCTGTGGAAGGCAAGGCCGACACCGTGCTGCTGCTGGACGGCCTCAACGAAGACCGCGCCGCCCGTGGCCGCACGCAGGAGCGGCTCCGGGAGCTGGTCGAGGCGGCCTGGCCATTCCGCCGGGCACTCATCACCTGCCGCAGCCATTTTTTCCCGGAGGTGCTGGCCAACTCCGCCGGCCAGCTGCTGATCCGGGGGCTGTCCGGCTGCAATTGCTCCGTATTGCATCTCGCCCCCTTGGACCGCAGGCAGGCGCAGGCTCTGCTCCGGCGGCTGCTGCCTTGGAACGGCGCGGGCTGCCTCGGCCTGAGCGGCTTCAGCGCGGTCCGGCAGCGGACGCGGGCGGCGCAGCTGCTTGAGCAGATTGCGGAGCTGGAGCGGCAGCCCCTGCTGCTTCAGCAGATCGAGACCCTGCTGGAAGCGGCGGACGGGCGGTCAAACTGGACGACCTACACTCTGTACGAGACTCTGCTGCGCGGCTGGCTGGACCGCAAGCTGCGGACTTTGCAAGCCCAGCGTCCGGACTGCGTCCGCCTGCCGGAGCGGGCTGAGATGTTCAACGCCTGCATCCGCGTGGCCCGCTGGATGGAGCGGCAGGACCGGCAGGAGATCGCCGAGCAGGATCTTTGGGAGCTGCTCTGCGAGGATGCCAACACCTGCTGGCTGGACCGCTTTGAGCCGGACAGCTGCTCGCTGCTGCATAAGACCCCGTCGCGGGCCTTCCGCTTCAGCCATCCAACTTTCCGGGAATTTCTGCTCGCCTGCTCGCTGATCAGCGACTGCGAGCCGCCGTCCAGGCCGGTGCGGGCCACGGATCAGCTCATCCGTTTTCTGGAGCTGGCCGGCGGCTTGGCCCCTCATCTCGGCAGGCTGGATTTCTCCGGCTTCAATCTGCTCCGCTATGCGGACAGCCACGGCTCCTTTTTCAGCTGGCGGGATCAGATTCCCGGCAAAGGCGGCAGGCCGCCGTTAGACGGGCCGGAGATCATCATTCTGCCCGGAGGCCGCTTCCGCATGGGCGACATCGGCGGCATCGGGCCGGAGAACGCCCGGCCAGCTCACGAAGTGGAGCTGGACAGCTTCGGCATTGGCCGCTATCCAGTCACCTTCGCCGAATTTGACGAATTCTGCATGGCCACAGGACGGGCCAGACCTCCAGACGAGGGCTGGGGCCGCGCCCGGAGGCCGGTGGTCAACGTGAGCTGGCAGGACGCGGGCGATTACTGCGAATGGCTCTCCCGGCAGACTGGCCGGAACTACCGGCTGCCCACTGAGGCGGAGTGGGAATACGCCTGCCGGGCAGGCAGCGGCGCGGCCTACTGCTTCGGCGACGACCCCGGCCAGCTCGACCGCTATGCCTGGCATTCCGCCAATGCCGGACAAAAAACTCAGCCCGTCGGCGGCAAGCATCCCAACGCCTGGGGCCTGCACGACATGCACGGCAATGTTTGGGAATGGTGCGCGGACTGGTACGCCAAGGACGGCTACCCGGCCTGGCCGGTGCGGAATCCCGCCGGAGCCGAGCAGGGCGCAGGCCGGGTGCTGCGCGGCGGCTCTTGGGACAGCAGCGCGAAATTCGCCAGCTCCTGCTTCCGCTTCTGCCTCTCGCCCGGCCTGCGGATCATCCGGGCCGGATTCCGGGTCGCGCTGGGCGCCTGAGCGGGAAGGCAATCTGCGCCGCCCGCCTTGTTTTCGGCTGCGGTCAGCCTGATTTTCGGGTATGCTCCAGCTTGACAGCCTGCGCCGCAGGCAGCTTGCCATTTTGTAAAAAAATTCCGATGCGCTTCTCAATCATAACCCCGAATTACAACGGCGGCAGGTTTCTTGAGCAGACGCTGGCCAGTGTGACCGCGCAGACAGATGTCGGGCTGGAATACATCGTCGTCGACGGCGGCAGCGCAGATGATTCTCATGCCATCATCGCCAGACATGCGGACAAAATCGCCAAGACGATCATAGAAAAAGACACTGGCCCGGCCAATGCCATCAACAAGGGGCTGGCCGCCGCGACTGGTGACGTGCTGGCCTGGCTGAATGCCGATGACATCTATTATCCCGGCGCGCTGCGGCGGGTGCGGGAGATCTTCGAGCAGCGGCCTGACGCGGCCATCTGCTTCGGCGGCTGCCCGATTGTTGATGCGCAGGGGCAGGAAATCCGCGCCGCCATCACCCGTTTCAAGGAGAGCTTTTACCCTGTCTCCTCGCGCTTCACCTACCAGTGCATCAATTATCTCTCGCAGCCCGCGCTGTTTTTCCGCCGTTCGGCGTTCGAGCAGGCCGGGCCGCTGCGCGAGGACATGACAGCGGCCTGGGATTATGAGTTCATCCTCCGGCTGTGGCGCAGCGGCGGCGCGGCGCGGGTTCCGGGCGGGCCGCTGGCTGCTTTCCGCTGGCACGAGCAGTCTATCAGCAGCCAGCATTTCGCCCGGCAGTTCCAAGAGGAATACGAGGCGGCGCGGGCCGACGCAGGCCGCCTCGCCCCGCAGACGCTGATTCATTTTTTCGTCCGCTGGGGCATCGTCGGCATCTATTCGCTCATGGCCCGCCGGAGAAAGTCATGCGCATAGGTGTCAACACGCTGTTTCTCGTGCCCGGCGACGTGGGCGGCACCGAGATCTACCTGCGCGAGACGCTGAAGGCGATGGCCGCTCTTGCCGACGGCGACACCTTGGTTTTGTTCACCAACTGCGAGAACGACAGCCTGCTTCGGGCTGATCTGGCCGCCTTTTCCCAAGTCGAATTTCATCAAATTCCCTGCCGGGCGGCGGCGCGTCCGCTGCGGATCCTCGCCGAGCAATTCCTGCTGCCCTTCGCCGCCCGCAAAGCGCGGGCGGATGTGCTTTGGTCGCCCGGCTACACTGCTCCTGCGCTCAGTTTCTCGCCGCAGGCAGTGACGGTCTGTGATATGCAATACAAGAGTCATCCTGAAGACATGCGCTGGCTGGAGCGGCTGACCTTGGACGCGCTGGTGCGGACGGCCTGCCGCCGCTGCCAGGCAGTGCTGACCATTTCCGAGTTTTCCCGGCAGGAGGTCATCCGCTACGGCTTTGCGGCGGCGGAGAAGGTGCAGGCCACGCTGCTGGGCGTGCAGCAGGATTTCGCCCGGAACCAGCTTCCGCCAGATAAAATCGGGCAAATCTTGCGCAAACTCTGTGTCCGCCAGCCCTTCCTGCTCTGCGTGGCGCACAGCTATCCGCACAAAAATATTGATAAACTGATTGAGACCTTCGCCTTGCTGCAAGAGGCGGTTCCGCACCAGCTTGTGCTGGTCGGCAAAGGCCGCCGGGGCGAGGAGGCAGTGCGAAAGAGCCTGCTGAAGATCACACAGCCTGAGCGGGTGCTGCGCCTGAGCGGCCTGACCGAGCAGGAGCTGCGGACGCTCTATCAGGCCGCTGATCTCTTCGTGCTGCCTTCCACCTACGAAGGCTTCGGCCTGCCGGTGATTGAGGCCCTTTTGGCCGGGCTGCCGACCGTGACTGTGCGGGCGGCCTCGCTGCCGGAAGTGGGCGGCGAGGCGGCGTTCTATGTGGATGCCCCGCAGCCAGAGCTTTTGGCGGCGAAAATCAAAGAGATGCTGCAATTGTCCGCAGAGGAGCGCAGCCGCCGGGCCGAGCAGGGCAGGGCTTGGGCAGGCGCATTCACGTGGGAGCGGACAGCGGCGCAGACCTTGCGCATTTTACGCAAGATCGCGGAGGAAAAAAGATGAAAAAAGCCTTGATCAGCGGCGCGTCCGGCCAAGACGGAGCTTATCTCGCCCAGCTGCTGCTGGAGAACGGCTGCGAGGTCTATGGCGCGTCCCGCGATGCCCAGACCTGCTCTTTCGCCAATCTGCGCCGCGTCGGCATTTTTGAGCAGGTGCGGACACTGTCCATCGCGGTCAACGACTTCCGCAGCGTCCTCAACGCCTTGCAGGAGGTGGAGCCGGACGAGGTCTACAATCTTGCCGGCCAAAGCTCAGTCGGCCTTTCCTTTGAGCAGCCGGTGGAGACGCTGGAGAGCATCAGCACCGCCGCCCTCAATTTTCTTGAAGCCATCCGCTTCACGCGCAGGCCGATCCGCTTTTACAACGCCGGATCAAGCGAGTGCTTCGGCGACACCGGCGGCGCCAAGGCGGATGAGAAAACTCCTTTCCGGCCCCGCAGCCCGTATGCGGTGGCCAAGGCTTCGGCGCACTGGATCGTGGCCAACTACCGGGAAGCATATAATTTGTTCGCCTGCACCGGCATCCTCTTCAACCATGAGTCGCCGCTGCGGCCGGAACGCTTCGTCACCGGCAAGATCATCGCCGCCGCCTGCCGCATCGCCGCTGGCAGCGAGGAACAACTGCATCTGGGCAACATGAACATCCGCCGCGACTGGGGCTGGGCGCCGGACTACGTGCGGGCCATGCACCTGATGCTCCAGCAGGACAGGCCGCAGGACTACGTCATCGCCACAGGCCGCAGCCGCCCGCTGGAGGATTTTGTCCGTCTCGCCTTTGCCGAGGTCGGTCTTGACTGGCGCGAGCATGTCATCTCTGACAAAAAGCTGCTCCGCCCGACTGACATCCGCGAGGGCTGCGGCAATCCGGCCAAGGCCGAGCGCGAGCTGGGCTGGAAGGCCGCGTTCCAGCTGGAAGATGTGGTGCGGGAGATGGTGCGGGCGCGGAAGCAGGCCAGCAGCCCTTCCGTTCCGCCGCCGCAATAGGAGTTATTGGCTCGTGCAATGGGTCAGGTCTTTTTTGTCCTGCCGCATTGGCCTGATCTGTGCTATGCTTCAGCTGTCCCCTTTTCTTCATTCCTGTCTGATCATGCACGGAGGCCGAATATGCTGGAGCAGCAGCTGCGTTTCATCAAAACTTACCGGCGCGGCGCTGCGGCGCTGCTGATCCTGCTCTGCGTCAGCATCGCGGCGGCAGTTCTGAATTACTGCTATCTGCCTCCTCTGACCTTGCGGGATCTGTCTTTCCAAGAAGGCGAGCTGTTCGACCTGATCATGTCCCTGTCCGTGATGGCGGTGTTCATGGAGCGCGCGGTCGAGGCGATTCTGGTGCCGGTCAGAAGCCCGGACCGGCAGCAGATCGAGCATGAGATCGAACAGCTCCGCGCCGAGCTGGCCGAGGAGCAGGACAGCGGCGCGCGGCAGGCGTTGGTGCTGGCTGTGAAGGACAAGGAGCATGAGCTGGCGGCCTACCGCCTGAACACCGCCCGTTACGCCTACTGGCTGAGTTACGGCCTCGGCATGGCGGTCAGCTTGGTCGGCATCCGGGCGTTGAGCGGACTGATTGACCCTGACACGCTGGCTTTTCTTGTCGGGCCGCAGAAGACGCTGTTCAGCTTGGCTGATGTGGTCATCACCGGCGGGGTGATTGCAGGAGGCAGCGCGGCGGTTGACAAAATGGGCCGCAGGATCAGCAAATCGCTCCAGCTGACTTCCGCCACCGCTTCGACTTTGAAGGCCAAGAGGGAGGAATGTCCGCCGCAGGACGGCCCGGAAGGCGCCTGATTTTTTCCGGCTGCCGCATCTGCCGTCCCTTCGAGGGGCAGGCTCAGCGCCTGCCCTGTTTTCCTTTTCGCCTCTTCCTGACGGCTGCACGGCGCAGCTCCTTTTTTCCTCTCCGCCTCCAGCCGGTCCGCCCTTCTTTTTCATTGACAAATACGGGTGATGCGTTTAAGTTCCCATGCTGAGAAACAGCAGTTGAGCAGGCGGCCCGGCCTCCTTTGAGATGACAGCCGCGCGCCTGTCGCAGGGTATAGCAGTTACGATTCTGATTTTATTAAATCTCATTCCCATTAGAGGAGGAACACCCGATGGCAAAGCACGCTACGCCTTTGTTGGACGAACTGGAGAAAGGCCCGTGGCCAAGTTTCGTCACCGACATGAAGCGGCAGGCAGAGACCCACCCGGAATGCTGGGACATCCTCGGCCAGCTCGAGCTTTCCTACAAGGACAAGATCACCCACTGGAAGCACGGCGGCATCGTCGGCGTGTTCGGCTACGGCGGCGGCATCGTCGGCCGCTACTCGGATGTGCCGAAGCTCTTCCCCGGCGTTGAGCATTTCCACACCGTCCGCATCGCCCAGCCCTCCGGTCTGTACTACTCGACCAAGAACCTGCGCGCCCTGATGGATCTGTGGGACAAGTACGGCTCCGGCATGACCAACATGCACGGCTCCACCGGCGACATGATTTTCCTGGGCACCCGCACCGAGAATCTGGAGCCGCTGTTCTGGGATCTGACCCACGATCTGGAGCAGGATCTGGGCGGCTCCGGCTCCAACCTGCGCACCCCGTCCTGCTGCCTGGGCGAGTCGCGCTGCGAGTGGGCCTGCTACGACGCGCAGGATGTCTGCCACCACCTGACCATGCACTATCAGGACGAGATCCACCGTCCGGCCTTCCCCTACAAGTTCAAATTCAAATTCTCCGCCTGCCCGAACGACTGCGTGGCTTCCATCGCCCGTTCCGACTTCGCTCTGATCGGCACTTGGAAAGACGACATCCGCATTGATCAGGCGGCAGTGAAAGAGTACATCGCGGGCAACTATCCGGCCAACGCCGGCGCGCACTCAGGCCGCGACTGGGGCAAGTTCGACATTAAAAAAGAAGTGCTTGACCTCTGCCCGACCGGCTGCATGTGGATGGAAGGCGGCGAGCTGAAGATTGACAACGCCGAGTGCACCCGCTGCATGCACTGCATCAACGTCATGCCCCGCGCCCTCAAGCCGGGCAAGGAGAAGGGCGCGACGGTCTGCATCGGCGCGAAAGCCCCGATCCTCGACGGCGCCCAGTTCGCGACCATGGTCATCCCCTTCATCGAGGTCTCCAAGGAGAACGAGTACGAGAACTTGGTGGACGTGATCGAGCAGGTCTGGGACTGGTGGATGGAGGTCGGCAAGAACCGCGAGCGCGTGGGCGAGACCATGCAGCGCGTCGGCCTGCCCACCTTCCTGCGCGTGATGGAAGTGGATGCCCTGCCGCAGCATGTCAAGGAGCCGCGCTCCAACCCCTATGTCTTCTGGAAGGAAGAGGAAGTCGAGGGCGGCTGGCAGCGCGACGTGGAAGAGTTCCGCCGCAAGCACAACGCCTGACGGCCGCTGTCCTGTCCTGAATCTTGAACTATTTTCATATATAAGGAGAGTCTGCAATGGGTTACGATCCAAATAATCCAATGGAAGGCCGGATCACCGACCTTGGGCCGCGTCCGTACACCGAAATGCTGCCGCCGGTCATCGCGGCCAACAAGGGCAAGTGGGACTACCATGAGATCCTCGAGCCGGGCGTGCTGGTGCATGTGGCCGAGAGCGGCGACAAGTGCTTCACTGTCCGCGTCGGCTCCCCGCGTCTGGTGTCCATCGAGTACATCCGCGAGATCTGCGACATCGCTGACAAGCACTGCAAAGGCTATCTGCGCTTCACCACCCGCAACAACGTGGAGTTCATGACTGACTCCAAAGAGTCCTGCGACGCGCTGATTGCTGACCTGAAGGGCCGCACCACCAAGTTCCCGATTGGCGGCACCGGCGCCAGCATCACCAACATCGTCCACACCCAGGGCTGGGTGCACTGCCATACTCCGGCCACCGACGCTTCCGGCCCGGTCAAAGCGGTGATGGACGATCTGTTCGAGTACTTCGGCTCGATGGTGCTGCCCGCGCAGGTGCGCATCGCGCTGGCCTGCTGCCTGAACATGTGCGGCGCGGTGCACGCGTCGGACATCGCCATTCTCGGCATCCACCGCAAGCCGCCGATGATCGACCACAACCGCATCACCGGCGTGTGCGAGATTCCGCTGGCCATCTCCGCCTGCCCGCTGGGCGCGGTCAAGCCGGCCAAGGTGCAGGTCAACGGCCAGGAAGTGAAGTCGGTGCAGGTCAACGCCGAGCGCTGCATGTTCTGCGGCAACTGCTACACCATGTGCCCGGCCATGCCGCTGGCTGACCCGGACGGCGACGGCATCGCCATCCTCGTGGGCGGCAAGGTCTCCAACTCCAGATCCATGCCGAAGTTCTCCAAGCTGGTCGTGCCCTTCCTGCCGAACACCCCGCCGCGCTGGCCGGAGACCGTGCAGGTCATCCGCAAGATCGTCGAGGTCTATGCCAAGGACGCGCGCAAGTACGAGCGCATCGGCGAGTGGGCGGAGCGCATCGGCTGGGAGAAGTTCTTCGAGAAGTGCGAGATTCCGTTCACCGACAAGTCCATTGACGACTACCGTCTGGCCTACGACACGTGGCGGACCAGCACGCAGTTCAAGTTCACCAAAGCCACGGCTGCCTACACCAGCAAGTAAGCAGCCGCGCACACCCGGCCAGATTTTCTGGCCGGGCGTTCTCCTGACAAAACTTTTGCCGACAGGGAACCTATCATGGCAATGAGTGTTGAAGAAGTTGAGGCCAAGATCATCGAGAAGGCGACCAAGTCGCCGAAACCGCAGCTGTATATCAAAGACTTCTACGAGTGTGACACCGAACGCTCGCCGCGCGACATCAAGAAGATCGCCAACGCGCTGGTCACCAAGGGCAAGATGATGTTCTGGTCATCCGGCTCCACGACCATGTACGCGCTTCCTGCGCGGATCAAGAACGAGGAAAACGCCGAAGGCGTGAACTGAGTCACTCCTTCGTCTGAAAGGAGCGAAGCGGGAGCCGCAAGGTTTCCGCTTTTTTTATTGGCCGCGCGCATCTTTCGCCCTTGCAGCAGCCCGGTGATGCGCGCCAGGGCGAAAGATTCTTCGCCCTTACGCCGTCTCAATCATCAGCACATCCACCACCCGCCCGCCGTAGCCGCTGCGGATCATCTCCTTCAGCTCGGCATAAGCGTTCACCCGGATATTCAGGCTGCTCACTGCCGAATCAGCGAATCCTTGCAAGGTGACTGCGCCATTCGCGGTGACGCTCACCGCCGCGCCTGTCAACCATTTTTTCGCCTCAGCCGCAGGAGGCTGTGGCTGAAATTCACAGCCTCCTGTGACGGACAGAGAAACCGCTTGTGTTTTCAGGAGGACGGTGGCAGTATTGCGTTCTGAACGCATTGACTGCTTATCCGCCTGATCTTCAGGCAGACTATATCACATATTTGCACGGAGGATGGAATGAAAACAACGTTGAAGGGACTGCTGTTCTTGGCTGTGCTGCTGCTGGCTGGCGGCAGGGCGTATGCCCAGCCAACATCATGGAACTATGTCGGCGACCCAGGTTTCACTTTTGGACAAGCGAGCTACGTGAATCTCGTGATATATGGCGACTATGCCTATGTCACAATTACGGACTACAGCAAGGGCCTCAAGGCGACAACGCTTCAGAAACATGTCAACAGTACACTTCAGGTGGCGTGGGAGGTGGTCGGCACCGCTGGCTTCACGTCAGGCATGGCAACCGACATCAAGACTGCTGTTGACCATGACGGCAATATCTATATCGCCTATAAGGATGATGAAAATGGCGGCAAGGTCAGCGTGATGTGCTTCAATTGGGCTGATGCGATGGGGTGGATACCGGTCGGCCAGAGTGGTTTCACGCCAGGCACTGTAACCAGCCTTGGCTTGGCTTTTGACGGCAACGGCAATCCCTGCGTCGCGTATGGTGACGGAGCAAACAGCAACAAAGCCAGGATGAGCTGCTTCAATTCAACGGACAATACTTGGCAGCTGGCTGGAAACCCCTTTTCCACCGGCGCGGCGTATTCTTTGGACCTTGTTGCAAGCAACGGCGGGTTCGTTGCCGCCTATTCGGACTCAAACAACGGCGGCAAAGCGAGCGTGGCGGAATGGAATGGAATGCAGTGGATGCCAGTCGGCTCTGCGTCTGGCAGCACTCCAGGCCAAGCTGACATGCTCAGTCTTGTTGTCACGCCTGACTCTTTCGTTTTAGCCTATAGAGACTGGAGCAACGGCAAGAAGGGCAGCTTGCAGACATGGAACAGGAACACATGGAAGCGCCAGACCGGCATCACTCCCGGCGCGGTCGGCGGGCTTGATGCCGTCGCAGACAGCAACGGCAATCTATTGATTGCCTACAGCGACGAAACCAACGGCGGCAAGGCCAGTGTGCTGCGCTCCAACGGGACAGGCGGCTGGACGCAGGTTGGCCAGCCTGGATTCTCCTCAGACAGTGCCGAATACGTCAATATCGCCGTAGATGCCAACGACAACCCTTATGTCGGCTACAAGGATTATGGCTATGGAAGCAAAGCCAGCGTGATGACATTTGCTGATGCTGACAAGGACCACATCGCTGACCTTCAGGACAACTGTCCGAGCGTTTACAATCCTGACCAGCAGGACACAGACGGCGACGGCACAGGTGATCTTTGCGACGATGACGATGACAACGACGGTGTGCCGGATCTCTTGGACAATTGCAGGATTGTCGCCAATCCTGACCAGCAGGACACAGACGGCGACGACATAGGCGATCCCTGCGAACCGTCCAGAAACTTGCCCATTTTGAAGCTGCTGCTGGATGGCAAGCAGTGACAGAGCAAACATCCTGTCAACCCGCTCAACTGCCTGCCCCCATTTCCCGCACAAACCACCGCGCCGCCTCCGGGCTGCCGCCCCAGTGCAGGTGGACATACCCGGCCAAGGTGCGGTTGAGCAGGTAGCCCTCGGCCCTGCCGTCATCAAGGGCATAGACGCGCCGCACCTGCTCCGGCATCGGGTCAATGTCGGACCAGTGGAACTCGTGACCGTGGAGCACGCTGCCTGCCGGGCCGAGCAGGCAGTCCCCGCGCAGCTCCGCCGTGCGGTAGCCGAGCCGACGCAGCCGTTGGCCCATGCGGGCTGTCACCGGGAAGACCCCGGCCATGTCGTGCCGCCCGCCCTCGCTGTCCGCAAGTGCCTCGCAGAGATACATGAAGCCGCCGCACTCGGCATAGACCGGCCTGCCAGCGCGGGAGAAGGCCAGCACCTGCTCGCGCATTGGCTGATTGGCGGCGAGCTGGGCCGCGTGCAGCTCCGGGTAGCCGCCGCCGATGTAGAGGCCGTCCAAGCGTTCCGGCAGTGCCTTGTCATGCAGCGGACTGAAGAAGACCAGCTCGGCCCCGGCAGCGGTGAGCAGGTCGAGGTTATCTTGGTAGTAGAAGCAGAAGGCTTCATCCCGTGCCACGCCGAGGCGCACCGTGCCGACGACCGGCTCCAGCGGCGCGGCAGGCGGCGCAGCGGGCACCTGCGCCTCTCCGGCGAGCTGAATGAGGCGGTCGAGGTCAAGGTGCTGCTCGATCAGGCTGACGAGCTGCTGCCGGTTGATGTCCGCCTCCGCGCCCATGTGCAGGCCAAGATGGCGTGATGGCAGGCTGATGCCGCTCTCGCGCGGCAGCGAGCCGATGATCTCCGCCCGGCAATGCCGCCGCACCGCCTCGCTGACAAGCTGAAGATGCCTTGCGCTGCCCACTTGGTTGAAGATCACCCCGGCCAGCCGCACACGCGGATCAAGGCACTCGAAGCCCCGCAGCACCGCCGCCGCGCTCTCCGCCATTGAACGCACATCCAGCACCAGCAGCACCGGCACGCCCAGCAGCGCGGCCAGCTCTGCTGCCGAGCCGCTGCCGCCGTCAAAGAGGCCCATCACCCCTTCAATCACGGAGACAGCCGCACCGTCGGCATGACGGGCGAAGCATTGCCGCACCCAGTCCGGGCCGCACATGCGGATGTCGAGGTTGCGCGAGACCCGGCCTGTGACTGCAAGGTGCAGGCTGGGGTCAATGAAGTCCGGGCCGCATTTGAAAGGCTGCACGGTCAGGCCGCGCTGGCGCAGGGCCGACATGATGCCGAGGGTGACGGTGGTCTTGCCGCAGCCGGAATGCGTCCCGGCGATGAGGAGTGAGGGAAGGGGCATAATCATACACCAAGGCTGAGGTTGCGCCGCCACTATACGCCAAAAAGTCCGGCCTGTCATCTGCCGCCTGCGCAGTCCGCGCTGGACAATCCGCAGCCAGCGGTTTACAATAGCTGATTTTCAGACAGCTTTGAGCAACAAAGCAGATTTCCGAACAGATTTCGCAGCGGGCAAAGGACGGGCGGCAGACAAATGGAGAGCTACTGCATCGGCATTGACACCGGCGGCACCTGCACCGACGGGGTTTTGATCAGCAATTCCAGCCTTCAGGTGGCTCACTGGGTCAAGGAGCCGACCACGCACCACGACTTGGGCATCGGCGTGGGCCGTGCGCTGGAGCGGCTGCTGGCTGGTTCCGGCGTGCCGCCGGAGGCGGTGAGTCGGCTCTCGGTCTCCACCACCTTGGCCACCAACGCGGTGGTTGAGGGGCGGGGAGCGCGGGTTGGCCTGTTAGTCTTCGGCCCTGTCCGCCACTTCAAGCTGCCGGTGACGGCCAGCGTCTTCATGAAAGGCGGGCATAAGATCACCGGCGAGGAGGACGAGCCGCTGGACATCGAAGGGCTGGTGGATTCGGTGCGGGCGATCCGGGGCGAGGTGGACAGCTACGCGGTGTGCAGCGCGATGTCGATCAAAAATCCCACACACGAGCTGGTGGCCGAGGAGGCCATCGCCGTTCTTGATCCCAAGCCGGTCTTTTGCTCGCATCAGGTCAGCGGCAGTCCGGGAATGCACGGGCGGGCGGCCACCGCCTGCCTCCACGCCCGCCTGATGCCGCTGATGGTCGGCTTCCTTTCCTCAGTGCAGATTTCCATGCTCAGAACCGGCCTGAGCTGCCCGGTGACTATCATCTGCGGCAGCGGCAGAGGTGCGAGTCTGGACGAGGCGGTGCGGCGGGCGGCGATCACCGTGGCCAGCGGCCCGGCGGCCACGGCCCGCTTCGGCTGCACTGCCGGAGAGCCGACCGCGCTGGTGGTTGATGTCGGCGGCACGACCACCGATGTCTGCATGATCCGCGACAGCCACCCGGTGCTCAGCAATGAGGGCTGCCGGATCGGCCAGTGGCGGACGCATATTGAGGCAATTGACATGTACACGGCGGCCGGCGGCGGCGACTCCCACGTCATCTGCGAGAGCCGTGACAGCGGCCTCCGGCTGGCCTCGGCGCGGGTGCAGCCGCTTTGCATGACCGCCGGGCTGCCTGATCCGGAGGACTGGCTGGGCTGCGGCCTGCGCAACGCCTTGGTCATGCCGGTGGAAGGCGTGAACGAAGAGGCGGCGGTGCATGATGATGTCATGCGCTGCCTGCTTCAGCACGGCCCGCTCAGTCCGCAGGCCCTCGCCCTGAAAACCGGGGCCGCCGGAGTGCTGCTGGAAAAATGGCTGGAGCGGCTGGTCTACCGCCAGCAGATCAGGATGGTCGGTTTCACCCCGACCGACGCGCTGCATGTCCTGGGCAAACTGACCATCGGCGACCGGCGGCAGGCCGAGCAGGGAGCAGGAGCCTTGGCCGCCGCGCTGGGCATGGAGGCGGAAGCGTTCTGCCTGCGGGTGGTTGCGGAGACCGAGCAGGTCATCGAGACCATCATTCTGGATTACTTGGCCCGCAAAGCCTGGCCTGCCAGCGAGGCGGCCCCCTTCTTGACCAGCAAGGACAACCCGCTCTTCAGCCTCAGCGTGGCGGTGAAAATCCCGATCATCGGCATCGGCGCGGCCTCGCGCTGCTTCCTGCCCGCTGTGGCCGAACGGCTGCGCACCACGGTCAGCTTCCCGGATTATTACGAAGTGGGCAACGCGGTCGGCGCGGCCCTGATCGGACGCGAGGAATGCGCTGTGGCGCTGAACTGAATATGCGCGCCCTTCGGCTCCGCTCAGGGCGCTTGCAGCTCCCTGAGCGGAGCCGAAGGGAACGAACTGCGCAGGCAGGGCAAGCCTGTCTGCGGACACCATCAATTGAAGGAGGAAGAACGTCGTGAAAAAGAAGATGCTGCTTTCCGCCGCCCTGCTGGCCGCTTTGGCCGCTCCGGCAGGCGCAGTCCAAGCCGCCAGCGTCCTGCGCACTGTGGGACGGCATCCGGTTTCCGCGCCCTTGGCCACGGTCGAGGATCTGCGGGCCATGATGCGGACTATGGGCAATGACATTCAGGACGGCATGAGCCGAGCCGGGAACGCGGGCCTGTTCCCTTTGGTGCAGGCGCATATCGCCAACAATTCAGGCCAGATCGCCATAGTTGACTATCTTCCCGGCCAGCAGATTGACTGGATGCTCTTCCGCCAGAACGGACGCGGACGGGTCAAGGTGGCGCGGGATGTGACCTGGGGCGGCAGCGCGCCGTTGTCGGTCTTTGAATTTGCTGTGGAAAAGGACGGTCGGCGCTACACCTTCGCCGTGCCTTTGCAGTGCGGCAATCTGGCTTTGAAGGAGTCCGGCCCCGCGCCAGTTCAGGTGATCCAGCAGCAGGCGCCGGTGGTGCAGTACAAAGAAGTGGTGCGCCAAGTCCCGGTGCCTGGCCCGACGGTCTATGTTCCCAAAGAAGTGATCAAATACGTGGACCGGCCTGTGGTCAGGGAAGTGGTGCGGCAGGTTCCGGTGCCAGGCCCGACGGTGTATGTTGACCGCCCGGTGGTGAAGGAGGTGGTGCGGCAGGTCTCTGTTCCCGGTCCGACCGTCTATGTCCCCAAGGAAGTGATCAAATATGTGGACAAACCGGTGGAAGTGGTGAAGTATGTTGACAAGCCGGTGGTCAAGACCGTGGTGCGGAAAGTGCGTGTTCCCGGCCCGGCGAGAACCGTCTACGTGGACAGGCCGGTGGTCAAGGAAGTGGTCAAGGAGGTGCCGGGCAAGGCTGAGTGCTGCGAGTCGCCGTTCCATTTCATCGCCGACCTTGGCTGGCTGCATCAGAAGGAAGAAGATCATGTCAACTACGGCTTGGGCAGGCTGGGCGTGGAGTACGCCGCCAGCCCGCAGTTCTCCTTCTTAGCTTTGGCGGGCGGGGCGGCCAAAGCGGGCGGAGACAGCGGCGCGGATGCCTTCGTGCTGGATTTCCTTGTCCAGTACAACTTCTTCCAATGCTCCAGCAACGGCGCGACATGGTCGCCCTTCTTCGCCGGACTGGGCATCGGCGCATGGATGACCAACGGCGAGGACGAAATGCCGAGCGAGGACAGCGGCGCGGATGTCATCGCCGAGCTGGGCCTGCGCCTCTTCGGCAATCCGGCAAGCACCAGCGTGGCGATTTTCCTCGAAGGCCGGGCAGCCACCGACGAGCTGGACGAGCTGGAGGAGTATGGCCGCATCGGCGGCGGTCTGCGCTTCCGCTTCTAAGTCCTTCCGCGCTGTTTTCATGGCCGCAGGGGCGCAGCCCGGCCCCTGCGTGCTTTCCCGCCGTTTCTTCCGCCGTCCTTCAGCGTCCCCCTGCGCAACAGACTTGCGCATTCGTTGCAAATATGAGATGGTTATGCTGCGGCGGGCGGATGCAGGCCGAACGGTGCTGATATTGCGCCGGAGAGTCTATACGAAAAATTAGTTTAAATTGGAGGGGAAACATCATGAGCCATGCTGTTTCATTCAATGAAATACTGGAGTCCGCTGACAGGCTTTCTTTAGAGGAACAGGAATCTCTGATTGATGTTATCCGTAGGCGTATTGCAAACCGCCGCCGTTTGGAGATTGCTGCCCTTGTTTCTTCTGCGCGGGAAGAGTTTAAGGCTGGAGAGCTGCGCCCTGAAAGTCCAGATGAGATCATGCAGTCGCTTCTGTCATGAACCGGCCTTTATTAAAATCCAGCGCATTCGCGCGAAGCGCAAAACAACTGCTCAAAAAGAAGCCCCATTTAGCAGCCAGCCTGCGCACGGCTTTGGAAATGCTTACTGCGGATGCCTTTCATCCAGCGTTGAAAACGCATAAGCTAAAAGGAAACCTTGAAGGTTCGTGGGCGTGCAGCGTCGCCTATGATTTGAGGATTGTTTTTTCCTTTGTGGAGGAATCAGGAAATGAGGCAATCTTGCTGGAAGCGGTCGGCACGCATGATGAGGTCTATTGAGCGGCGGATTATTGAGGCGGAGGCGGCCTGCTTTGAGCAGCCAGAACTGTCCTCTGCAAAACCAGCCGTCTGCTGGCTTGCACCTTGAAATTTTATAGAAAAAGCCAAGCGGCTTCTTCCTTCAAGCCATCCGCCGTCTATATTGAGCAAGAAGTCTTCTTTATTAAAATTGCGGGCCGCACACTCTGCGCAGCTCTGTTCGCATGTAACTTGAACTGAATATGGCAAAAACCCTTATTATCGCCGAAAAGCCCAGCGTGGCCGCTGACATTGTCAAGGCCCTGCCTGGCAGCTTTGACCGGCAGAAGACCCATTTTGAAGGCGGCGACTGCATCGTCTCCTACGCCCTCGGCCATTTGGTCAGCATCGGCTTCCCAGAGGAAATCAACCCGGCCCTGCAAAAATGGGATTTGGAGACGCTGCCCATCCTGCCGGAGGTTTTTCCGCTCACTGTCCTGCCGGACAACAAGCCGCAGTTTGCTGCTCTGAGCAAGCTGCTCAAGCGCAAGGACGTGGATGTGATTGTCAACGCCTGCGACGCGGGCCGTGAAGGCGAGCTGATCTTTAAATACATCCTCCGCCAAGTTTTTCCCAAGCCGCCCAAGGATAAAACCGTGCGCCGCCTCTGGCTTCAGTCCATGACGCTGGACGCGATCAAGGACGGCCTGCGCCAGCTCCGCGACGACAAGGAAATGGTGCCGCTGGAGCACGCCGCGCTCTGCCGATCTGAGGCAGACTGGCTGATCGGCATCAACGCCACCCGCGCCCTGACCTGCTACAACTCCCGCCACGGCGGCTTCAGCAAGACCCCTTGCGGCAGGGTGCAGACCCCGACCCTCTCGCTCCTTGTCAAGCGCGAGCAGGAGCGGCTGGCCTTTATTCCCAAGGACTACTGGGAGCTGCACGCCCAGTTTGAATGCGGCCCGGTGCGGTACCAAGGTGTGTGGATTGATGCCGCTTTCAAGAAAGATCAGGAAGACCCGGACGGCAACAAGAAGCGCATCTGGGAGGAGACGCGGGCCAAGGCGATTGCTGAAAAATGCGCGGGCCAATCAGCCAAGGTCACGGAGGAAAGCAAGAAGAGCAGTCAGGCTCCGTCTCAGCTTTACGATCTGACCACCTTGCAGCGCGAGGCCAACTCCCGCTTCGGTTTTTCGGCGAAAAACACCCTCAGCATTGCTCAGGCTTTGTACGAGCAGCACAAGCTGATCACCTATCCGCGCACGGACAGCAACTGCCTGCCGGAAGACTATTTGCCGCAGGTGCACGAGGTGCTGGCGCAGCAGCGGCAGTGGCAGCTGGGCCGTTTTGCCGCCGAGGCTCTGGAAAATGGCTGGCCGGACAAAAATGCGAAGAACAAGCGGGTCTTCAATAATAAAAAGATCAGCGACCACTTTGCCCTGATTCCCACGGTCAATCTGCCCGGCAGCCTGAGCGATGCGGAGCTGAAGGTGTATCAGATGATCGTGCAGCGGTTCCTTGCGGTCTTCTTCCCGTCTGCTGTCTTTGCCCAGACCCGCCGCCTCTCGGTGGTGCAGGGCGAGACCTTTATTACTGAAGGAAAAATCCTGGTCGAGGCTGGCTGGAAGGCGGTCTATGGAGCGGAGGCCGCAGCAGGCGAGGCGAAAACCTTGGAGCCGCTGCCGAAAAAGACTGCCGCCGTCTGCGCCGAGATTGAGCAGAAAAAGTTAGTGACGAAACCGCCGCCCCGCTTCAACGAGGCCACCTTGCTTTCGGCGATGGAGCATTCCGGCAAATTAGTCGAGGACGAGGAGCTGGCTGAGGCGATGAAGGAACGCGGCCTTGGCACCCCGGCCACGCGGGCCGCGATCATTGAAAAGCTGCTGACAGAGAAGTACGTGGTGCGCGAGCTGAAGGATTTGGTGCCGACCGGCAAGGCCTTTGAGCTGATCGCCCTGCTTGAGGCGCGGGATATTGACGTTTTAGCCTCGCCGGAGCTGACTGGAGAGTGGGAGTATAAGCTCAATCAGATACTCAAAGGCAGCATGACCCGCGAGCAGTTCATGCGGGAAATCCGCGAGCAGACGGCCAAGATCGTCGGCAAGGTCAAAGAAGGCACTGAGCCGGAGGCTGCGCGGACAGAGGCTCCTTTTTCGCCGCTGGACGGCAGACGCTTTTTTGCCACCGCCAACGCCTATGAGTCAGAAGACCGCAGGCTGCGCGTCCGCAAAGTGCTGGGCGGACGGGTAATGAGTCAGGAAGAGATCATCCGCCTGCTGAAAGGCGAGACCATTGGCCCGCACAGTGATTTCCGCTCCAAAGCAGGCAAGCCTTTCACCGCCTCGGTCGTGCTCCAAGACGGCAAGGTGACATTCCAATTCCCGGACTCCACCGACAATCTCGATCTGGGAGCCATCAAGGAGCAGGAGCCGCTCGGCTTCTCGCCGGTTGATAAAACCCCGGTTTTTGAGACTCCGATGGCCTACATGTCGGCCTCGGCCTTGGACGGCGACCAGAAGCAAGGGCTGCGCATCGGCAAAACCATCTTGGAGCGGGCCATCAGCCAGGAGCATGTCCGCCAATTGCTGACGCAGGGCAAGACCGAACTCATCAAGGGCTTCATCTCCAAAAAGAAACGCCCCTTTGATGCCTATCTCCTCATGGACGGCAAAGGCAAAGTGACCTTTGAATTTCCGCCGCGAAAAACTAAAGGCGGCGGGGAAACAGAGTAATCTATTCAATAGCGGCCACATTTTTAACAGACAAAACAAGCTGTTGCGATGTCAGAGGAATCAGGCGGCGCATTTGAGTGCGGATAATGACCAAACATTCTTTGCAGCAAAACTCTCGGCTGAAGATGCTGCGCTGCCGCAGTACCGCTGAACTCAACAGCAAGCTGGCCGCCGCCTTGGACAGCTTCCGGGATATTTTTCCGGCGGACCCGCAGGCGCGCATCCTGCTCAAGCCGAATCTCAACAGCAATATGAACGCCCTGACCGGCAACACCACCGATCTGCGGCTGCTGGCGGCGGTGCTGCGCTTCCTCAAGGAGGCGGGCTATCAGAATATCACCATCGGCGAAGGCACCAACAGCGGCTTTTACCGCAGCGGCATCAGCGTCATCACCCGGCTGCGGGTGGACGCGCTGGCCAAGCATTTCAGCGTGCGCTGCATTGACCTCAACTACTCGCAGCCGGTGCCGATTCCCTTTGCCGACGGAGTGCAGGCAGGCATCGCCAAGGAATGCGCCGAGGCGGATTTCTTCATCAACCTGCCCAAGCTGAAAACCCATTTCGAGGCGGGCATGACCGTCTGCCTCAAAAACCTGATCGGCTGCCTGGTCGGGCAGGAGAACAAGAAAAAAACGCATCTCTCCTTGGCCGACAACATCGTCAGCATCACCGAGAGCTGCCGCCCGCATCTGCATATTGTGGACGGCCTGATGGCGATGGAAGGGCTAGGGCCGACCAAAGGCACGCCGGTGCGGACCGACACGGTTTTTGTCGGCGACAATCCGTACTTTCTTGATCTGATCGCGGCCCGTTTCGCCTCCTGCGACATTGACAAAATCGGCCCGCTCAACGCGGCGCGGCGGCGCGGCCTGATCAGCGACGAGCTGCTGGCCGCCGCCAAGGCGTTCCCCTTGGAACAGCATGAACGACCGTTTGCCCCGCCAAAAGCCGGGCCGCTGGCCTCGTTCATCCATCATCCCAAGCGGCAGAAGTATTTTCTGGCGATCCGCAACACCCGCTTTTTCAACTGGGCCTGCAACACCGAGCTGGTCGGCAAACTGCTCTTCATGACCGACCTGCGCCAGGATGTCTTTCTCGACGAGGAAATGGACTGCGAATCCCTGAGCTTGGCGGCGGACAAATGCGACCGCTGCGGCAAATGCGCGGCCTACTGCCCGCTGGGGCTGGCCCTGCCCGACGCTCTGAGCGACCCGTCCTGCATCCGCTGCCTCTACTGCTTCTGCGTCTGCCCGCGCAAGGCGATTGAATTCCACGGCAGGCTGGGCTTCATGGCCGAGCAGCTGAAGCAGTATGATGAGATCATCCGCAGGCTGGCATAGCCTGACACAAGCCGAACAGACTATGTTTTTAAAAACACCTCAAGAACGAACAGCCCTCATGCTCAAAACGCTCCTCTCCGGCCTGACGCTGGCCGCGCTCGCTCTCCTTGCCCCGCAGGACAGCCGTGCCGCGCATGGCGTGTCCATTGACGGCAAGCTGAAATATCCTGCCGGATTCGCGCAGTTTGACTACGCTTCGCCAGCGGCGAAGAAAGGCGGCAGCCTGACGCTGCACGATCTGGGCAGCTTTGACAAGATGAACCCCTTCACCCTGAAAGGCACGCCGCCCTTCGGCTTGGACAGCTTCGTCTTCGAGACGCTGGCTGTGAGCAGCTTGGATGAGCCGTTCACCGCCTACGGCCTGATTGCCAAGGACATTGAGCTGGCTACGGACAAAAAGTCTGTCACTTACACCATTGACGAGCGGGCCAAGTTTTCGGACGGCAGCCCGGTGACGGCGGAGGATGTCAAGTTCTCGCTCGACACACTGAAGAGCGATAAGGCGCATCCTTTCTATCAGATGTACTATCAGGACATCAGCGGCGCGGAGGTGCTGGAGCCGCTGAAAATCCGCTTCAATTTCGCCAAAGTCAACCGCGAGCTGCACATGATCGCCTCGCAGCTGCCGGTGCTGAGCAAAAAATTTTACGAGCAGCAGGGCTTCGGCGAGGGCAGCAAAGCGGATCCGATGCTGCCGCCGGTCGGCTCCGGGCCGTATATCGTCAAAGAGGTCAATCCGGGCAAGACCATCACCTATGCCCGCAACCCGAACTACTGGGCCGCTGACCACCCGGCCCGCAAAGGCATGTTCAACTTTGACACGGTCACGGTCAAATATTTCAAGGATCAGGTTGTGGGCGTGGAGGCCTTCAAGGCGGGCGAGTTTGATTTCATGTGGGTGAACGTAGCCAAGCAGTGGCAGCGCGATCTGACAGGCCGCCTTTTCGACAGCGGCAAGCTGGCGCGGAAGAAGTTCCCGCACAAAAACAACGCGGGGATGCAGGGTTTTCTCTGCAACACCCGGCGGCCCTTGTTCAGCAGCCGCAAGGTGCGGCAGGCGCTGGGCTTGGCCTTTGATTTTGAATGGGCCAACGAGGCTCTGTTTTTTGGCCAATACACCCGGAACAACTCGTATTTCAGCAACTCTGATTTGGCGGCCACTGGTCTGCCCAACGAGGCGGAGCTGAAGCTGCTCAAGCCGCTGCAAGAGAAACATCCTGAGGCGATGCCGCCGGAGGTCTTCACCGAGCCGTTAGCCGCGCCGAGCACCACGCCGCCGAACAGCTTGCGCGGCAACCTCAAGCAAGCGCAGCAGCTTTTAGCCGCCGAAGGCTGGACGATCCAGAACGGCGTGCTGACCAAGGACGGCCAGCCCTTCAAGTTTGAAATCCTGCTCACCGGCTCCTTCTTCGACCGGGTTATGGCTCCGTATGTGAAGAATCTGGCCAAGCTGGGCATCAAGGCCGAATACCGCACCATAGACCCGGCCCTGTACGAAGACCGGATCAAAAAATTTGATTTTGACATGGTGGTGCATGTCTATGGCCAGTCGCAGTCGCCGGGCAACGAGCAGCGCGACAACTGGGCCTCGTCCTCCGCCGATCATCCGGGCGGCGGCAATCTGGCAGGCATCAAGTCGCCGGTGGTGGACAGCTTGGTGGACGCGCTGATTTACGCCGAAACGCAGGATGATCTCACTGCCGCCTGCAAGGCTCTTGACCGGGTGCTCTGGCACAACCATTACGTGGTGCCGAACTGGTACTTAGCGTATCATCGGGTGGCTTTCGCCAGCAAATTCAAGATGCCGGAAACGCTGCCGCAGTATTACAACCCCTATCAGCTGCTTTGGACGTGGTGGGCGGAGGACGGGAAGTGATCCACATCGCCCTGCCTGATCTGGCCGCGACAGCGGAGCTGGGCCGCAGGCTGGGCCAGCTCGCCCGCAGCGGCGACGTGATCCTGCTGCACGGCGGCTTGGGCGCGGGCAAAACCGCCCTGACCCAAGCCATCGCCGCCGGGCTGGGTCTGCCGCCGGAGCAGCATGTCAGCAGCCCCTCCTTCGCCCTGCTGCACGAATACAGCGGAGGCCGCCTGCCGATTTTTCATCTCGACTTATGGCGGCTGGCAGGCGAAGACGATGTGGAGGCCGCCGGTCTGCTCGACTACATCGGCGGCCCCGGCCTGACCGTGATCGAATGGCCGGAACGCCTCGGCAGCCTGCGGCCTGCGGTGCGGTTAGATGTTTTTCTGGAGGCGGTTAGCGAGACGGAGAGGATGTGCAAGCTGGAGGCAACGGGAGAAAATTGGGCCGGTCGCTTGGGCTGAATGCCGTTCATGCCGCCAAGATTTTCTCCAGCAGCAGCCGGGGCGCGTCCTCCAGCCCCTCGCGGAGAGCAAGCACCGGCTGCCCGGCCCGCTCGGTCTGGCGCAGGATGGCGGAGTCCGGGAAAAAGGCGGCTGGTTCCTCGCCCAGCTCGGCAGAGAGGAAGTCCTGGTCAGCGGCGGACTGCACCAAATTGCCGACAAAGAAGATGCGGGGAATCCCCACGTCCTCAGCCATCTGCCTGATCTTCAACGCGGTGCGCACTCCGGATTTCGAGGGGATGACCACGATCAGCAGGCAGTCGGCCCCGGCCACCGTGCCGCGCCCCAGATGCTCGACCCCGGCCTCCATGTCCACTAAGACCACCTCCTTGGCTGTCAGCAGCATCTTTTTCAGCATCTTGCGCAGGACATGGTTCTCCGGGCAGGCGCAGCCGCCCTCGGCTGTCTGCACCGCGCCGAGGATCATCAGGCGCAGGCCGTCCTGCTCCAGCATGAAATCGCGCAGCAGATCGTTCACTTCCGGGTTGAGATTGTAGAAGGGCGAGCCGGAGCTTTTGCCCGCCCGCTCGGCCAGCAGTTTGCCCATCTCGGCGATGGGTCTGACCTCGCCCGCCCCGGCGATGCCCAAAGTCTGGGCCATGTGCGGGCTGGGATCCGCGTCAATCACCAAAACCTCGCGCCCCTGCCGCCTCAGCTCTCCGGCCAGCAGGGCCATGATCGTGGTTTTGCCCACGCCGCCCTTGCCGCTCACTGCGATTTTCACCGTCGTCCCTCCTGATTTCCTTGCCCTGCCCCGGCAGAGTGGTTACTATTATGCACAGATAAAAACACGGAAGCGCATCATCCGCAACCCATTTTCACAAGGAGGGCTGTACAATATGGAGACAAAATACGCAACCGGCGCAGTGGCCGCTACCAAGGCGCGGCAGGAGGCATCCACCGTCTTTTTAGCCAAGGTCTTCAACTGGATGGCTGTCGGGCTGGGACTGACCGGGCTGGTCGCCTATCTGGCCGCCGAGTTTGGCTTGACCTCGAGCATCGCCCGCAGCCCTCTGTATATCGTGCTGATACTCGCCGAACTGGGCTTGGTCTTTTATCTTTCCGCCCGGATTGAAAAAATGAAGGCAGCCACCGCCACCGGCCTGTTTTTCGGCTACGCCTTCCTCAACGGCCTGACGCTGTCGGTGATCTTTCTGATCTACACCAAATCCTCCATAGCCGGAACCTTTCTGATCACCTCGGCCATGTTCGGAGCCATGTCAGTCTATGGCTTAGTGACGAAACGTGACCTGTCCGGTCTTGGCTCGTTCATGTTCATGGGCCTGATCGGCATCATCATCGCCTCCGTCGTCAATATCTTCTTGGCCAGCTCCGTTCTGTACTGGGCGATTTCCATGATCGGCGTGCTGGTCTTCGTCGGCCTGACCGCCTACGACGTGCAGAAAATCAAAGAAATGGGCGAGCAGGGCATCATGAGCCAAGGCCATGAAGCGGTGCAGAAAGGCGCGGTCATCGGCGCGCTGGCCCTGTACTTGGACTTCATCAACCTCTTCCTCATGCTGCTCCGCTTCTTCGGCGGCAGCCGCGACTGAAGCGACTGAAAATTCCCCCGCTTCAGCGAGACCGGCCTGCGGGCCGGTCTTTTTTTATGCCCGCACCAGCCGGGCGGCAAAGAAGCCCTCGATCTCCTCTGAAGGCAGCGGGGTAAAGCAGCCCTGCGCGTCGGTCAGCTCCGCCGCCGCTGGCGGCAGCAGGTCGCGGCAGCTGGCAAGCCGGAATTCGTTCCGCGCAGCGAGAAACTGCGCCACAACCTGCTGGTTTTCCTCCGGCTCAATCGAGCAGGTGGCATAAACCAGCGTCCCGCCCGGCGCGAGCAGGTCCGCCGCTGTCTGGAGCAGGGCGAGCTGTCCGGCCTGCTGGGCGGCGAAATCCTCCAGCTGCCGGTTCCAGCGGATATCCGGGTGGCGGCGGATGACTCCGGTGCCGGAGCATGGCGCGTCAATCAGGATGCCGTCAAAAAGCGGCGGCCCGGCAGCGGCGAAGTCTTCCAGTTTAGCGGCAAAAACTGCTGTCCGGCCCGCCGCGCCCTCCCGCTCCAGATTGTCCCGCAGCAGCCGGAGACGGCGGCTGTCCGGCTCCACCGCAGTCAGGGACGCGTCGGCAGGCAGCAGTCCGGCCAAGGCGCAGGTTTTGCCGCCCAGCCCGGCGCAGCCGTCCAAATAGCGGCCCTGCTCTTGGAACGGGCCGAGCAGGAGGCAGGCGAGCTGCGCGGCCTGATCCTGCACCCGGAACAGCCCTTCAGCAAAGCCGGGCAGGGCCGTGACCGGGCCGCGCCAGCCGGAGAGCAGCAGGCTGTCCGGCGCGTACTTGCCCAGTCTGACTTGAATGCCCTGCGCGGCCAGTCGCCGGGCCAGCTCCTCGCGGCCTCCGCTCCGGCGGCTGACATGCAGGCAGAGTTCCGGCTCTAAGCTGTTGATCCGGCAGATCTCCCGCGCTTTTTCCTCGCCAAAATTGCGCCGCCAGCGTTCGAGCAGCCAGGCAGGCTGCTCCAGCTCCGGGCTGAAGTCGTCCGGCTTGGGCAGGCTGTCCTGCTGCCGGACGATGTTCCGCAGAATGCCGTTGACCACGCCGAGCAGCCACGGCGGCTGGCGCATCTGCTTCAGAGCGGCCACAGTCTCGTTGACCGCCGCCGAGTCCGGGACGCGCTCCAGAAAGCGGAGCTGGAAGACACCGATCCGCAGGGCGGCCAAGGTCAGCGGCTTCATCTTGCTCAGGCTGGTCTTGGCGAAACGGCTGATGAGCAGATCTAAATACGCCTGCCGCCGCAGCGCGCCCATGACCAGCATCACCGCCAGCTGGCGGTCTTCGCTGCTGAGGGCGGATTCATGAATCATCAGGTCGAGATAGCCCTGCACCGGCCTGCCGGAGCCTGACCAAGCGGCGAGACAGGCGGCGGCAAGACTGCGGGCGGTGGCGGCATCCTTTTTCTTCATCAGTCAATGGCCTTGGAAACGGGGTTGTCTGCTGGCGGCGGTGCCGTCGGCGCATGGAAAATTTATTTTACACTTCCCGGACAGCTTGTGATACACTGAAAGAAGCATCGGGGGGCAGTTCAGCCGCAACTGATCAGGCTGACTGAAGAAAAGCATTTGACTTTTCCGCAGATCCCGGCATATTCTTGAGGTGACACGCGGCAGCTTTTCTGCTGCAAACAACCCATCTGCTGCACAAGCAGGGGCCTGCGCGCCGGACAGCGCGGCGGCGGGCTTGAAAAAAAGGAGAAACAAAGTGGACGGCGTTCAATTTCCCGTGCTGGGCAACAGCGTCATCATGGCGACGGTCATCCTGATCCATGTCTTTTTCGCCTTCTTCGCGGTGGGCGGCTCTGTGCTGTCTGTGGCGGCGGAGTGGTGGGGGACGAAAAGGAAGGATGAGGACTACATCCGGCTGGCCAAAAGCGTGTCCGGCTTCCTTTCGGACATGATGAAGATCAACGGCGTGCTCGGCGTGGCCATTGTCGTGCTGACCATCGGCCTCTGGAGCGAGTTCGGCGCATTCCTGTATTCCACGCAGTTCTGGCCCTTCCTGTTTGAAGGCGCGGTCTTCCTCTTCCTGATGATCTTTGCAGTCATCTATCACAACACATGGAACTCGGTCTCGCGCGGCCTCCACATCGTCTACGGCCTGTTCACCGGCTTCTTCGCCCTGATGGCCGGATTCCTGATCAACGGCATCTGGGCCTTCATGCTCTTTCCGGGCAAATGGGTTGAGACCGGCAGCCGCTGGGACGCTTTTTTCAATCCCATTCTCTGGGAGTCAACCTTCCACATCCTGCTGCCGACGCTGATCAACGCCTCGCTGCTGGTCTTCCTCTGGACGTTCTGGAAATCCACCAAAACCCAGGGCGCGGAGCAGGCGTATTTCAACAAGATGAACCTGTTCACGGCCAAGATCGGCGCCGCGCTGCTTTTCCTCCAGCCGGTTTCCGGCCTCAGCTTTCTGTGGAAGGTGAAGTCGGCCACGGAAGAGGCTCTCAGCACGGCGGCGGCAAAAGCCGCGCCGCCTCTGTCCAATCCGTGGCAGCAGATCACGGACGGCATGGCCACGCCCTTCCTCTACACCATGATCACGCTGGCCGTGCTGGCGATGATCGGCGGCACGCTGTACTGGGTCTGGGGGCATGAGAAAGGCCGCAAGGCGCTGGCCTTCGCCTCTTTGGCCATGTTCCTGGCCTTCTTCATGGGCGCGTTCACCCGCGAGCGGGCAAGAAAGCCGTATTTGGTCTGGAACACAATGTACATGAACCAGCAGTTCGTGCCCGGCAGCATCGCCGCGCCGCCCGCCCCGGCTGTCACCGCCGACAGCGGCGCGCCGGTGAGCGGCGAGCAGGTGCTGAAGGACAAGGGCTGCATGAGCTGTCATGGCGGCGGCGCGGGAGCGCCCGCGTTGACCGGCCTGTCGCAGAAATACGACAAAGCCAAGCTGATGAGCTTCATCCGCCAGCCTGAGGGACAGGCGGCGATGATGATGCCGCCGTTCTCCGGCTCAGAGCAGGAGCTGGAAGCGCTTGCTGATCATCTGCTGACCAAGTAGCCTCCTCCCTTCCGCCGCGCTCCCCTGACTGGCCGCCCAAGCCGGTCAGGGGAGCTTTTAAATCAGCCCCGCCACCATCGCCTTGGCCTCGTCCTGAATCCGGGCCAAGTGCACCGCATCGATGAAGCTCTCGGCGTAGATCTTGTAGATGTCCTCAGTGCCGGAAGGCCGCAGGGCGCACCAGCCGTTTTCTGCCACAATCTTCAGGCCGCCGATGGCCGCGCCGTTGCCCGGTGCTTTGGTGAGAATGGCGATGATGGGTTCACCGGCTAAAGTCTTCACCGGCACATCCTCCGGCTGCAATTTCTTCAGCACGGCCTTCTGCGCGGGTGTGGCGGGCGCGTCAATGCGGGCGTACACCGGTGCGCCGAACTGCCGCGTCAGCTCCTGATAGTATTCGCCCGGATCGCGCCTGGTTTTCGCCGTGATCTCAGCGGCGAGCAGGTTGAGGATGATGCCGTCCTTGTCCGTGCTCCAGACCGTGCCATCCTTGCGCAGGAAGCTCGCGCCCGCGCTCTCCTCGCCGCCGAAGAAGATTTTCCCTTGCAGCAGGCCGTCCACAAACCACTTGAAGCCAACCGGCACTTCCACCACCTTGCGGCCCAGCGCGGCGGCAGCGCGGTCGATGATTGAGCTGCTGACCAAGGTTTTGCCAATCGCCAAATCAGCCCGCCACTGCGGGCGGTTCTGCGCCAAGTAGGAAATAGCCACGCCGAGGTAGTGATTCGGGTTCATCAGGCCCATGCTTTTAGTGACGATGCCGTGGCGGTCGAAGTCGGTGTCGTTGCCAAAGGCGATGTCAAAGTCCGCCTTCATCGCCACCAGCCCGGCCATCGCGTGCGGCGAGGAGCAGTCCATGCGGATTTTGCCGTCCTTGTCGCAGTGCATGAAGGAGAAGGTGGAATCCAGCGTGTCATGGAAAATCTCCATATTCAGGCCATATTCCGCCTTAATTGCAGCCCAGTAAGCCATGCCTGCGCCGCCCATCGCGTCCGCGCCAATGCGGATGCCGGACTTGGCAATGGCTTCCATGTCAATCACTTGGGCCAAATCTTTGACGTAAGGCGTGACGTAGTCGTAGCGTTGCAGGCAATCGGCTTGGAGCGCGTCCGCCAGCGGCAGTGCCTTCACTCCGGCCAGATTGTCCTCAAGCAGCTGGTTGGCGCGGGCCTCGATGACGCTGGTCACGTCGGTGTCTGCCGGGCCGCCGTGCGGCGGATTGTACTTGAAACCGCCGTCTTCGGGCGGATTATGCGAGGGCGTGATGACGATGCCGTCCGCCTGTGGCCCGCGCTGCTGCCGGTTGTGCGTGAGAATGGCGTGCGAGACCACCGGGGTGGGCGTGTATGCGGTTGCACCGGCGGCGATGCGGGTCTGCACCGTGTTGGCAGCCAGCACCCGCAGGGCGGTGAGCTGGGCAGGCCACGACAGCGCGTGCGTGTCCATGCCCATGAAGAGCGGGCCGCTGATGCCCGCCTCGCGCCGGTAGTCGCAGACCGCTTGGGTCACGGCAAGGATGTGCGCCTCGTTGAAGCTGCGCTTGAGCGCGCTGCCGCGATGACCGGAGGTGCCGAAACTCACCCGCTCCGCGCTCTGGCTCAGGTCAGGCTTGAGGGTGAAGTAGGCGGAAATCAGCTCCGGGACATTGACCAATATGGATGCAGGGGCAGGCTGTCCTGCGAATGGATGGATGCTCATATTTTATCCTTTGATTCAAACATCATAGTTATTCCGAATGTAGGGGCGGTTCGCGAACCGCCCCTACCGAAGGGGGAGAACAAGGCGGAAGCCAATGCCGCCATAGCGACGCTCCGGCGGATTGCCAAACCGATAGACAGCGCGGCAGCGCTGCGAATAGATGAAATAGCTGCCGCCGCGCAAAACGCGGAACTCACCGCTGGCAGGGCGGCCCTGAAGGAATGGAAACAGCAAGCTGCTTATTTGTCTGCATGGCATTGCTCTGGTTTGAAAAAACAGCGGCGGAATTTTCGCGCAGGGCTACCAACACCGCCGCTTGATGCAGCCTGCAAATCCGGCTGCCTTTTTGTCCCGCCTGACAGGCCGGGAGCAGGATCATTGTCTGTTCAGAGGACGCTGTCCGGCGTTCCCGTGAGCTGGAAGGGGGAGAACAAGGCGGAAGCCAATGTTGTCATTGCGATTCTCCGGCGGATTGTCATTCCGATTGACAGCGCGGCAGTTCTGCGAATTGTTGAAATAGCTGCCGCCGCGAAGAACCCGGTTCTCGCCCTTTGACAATGAACCCGTCAGCTGTGACAGCATGTTGCCATCACATTTCTTCTGAATTCAGCAGCATCAGCCAATGCGGTGAAGGCGGCCAGAGGCAGCACGCGCCGCTGGCAATCCTTCTCGCTCCATGCGCCCGACTGATGCTGCTGATCAATATGCCGCATCTTTCTGACAAAGCGAGCCTTGCTTCGTTGCAGCAGCCTGATGTAGAACGGAAAAATTCTGTATCCAAGAAAAGGGACACCAAGTTCCGTGCGGTTGAGCAGCTCCGGCTTCAGCTCACATTGCAAGATGTTCCGCACAAAAACCTTGACTTCCTGATGCCATTCCTTCAGCAGCGTCTTGTCATCATGCCAGAGAACCATGTCATCCATATAGCGGACATATTTTTTGGCGTAAAGCTTCTCCTTTATGAAGTGATCCAATTCCGTCAGATAATGATTGGCAAAATACTGGCTGGACAAATTGCCTATCGGCACTCCACGTCCAAGGCTGTCTTCGCAGCTGTCAATAATTGCTTCAAAAATTTCAAGCAGCCGCCAGTCTTTGAACATCCTCCGCAACTGTTCTTTCAGGCGCTCATGATGAATGCTGGCGAAAAATTTGCGGACATCCAATTTCAGAAACCAAGCGCAGGAGCGGGAGAAAAGCTGCGCCCGTTTGACTGCCGCCTGCGCCCCTTTTGCCGGACGGCTGGCATAGCTGTCAAAAATCTGCTTTTTTTCAAAATAATCATGACAGACATTCATCAGCGCATGATGCAGAACCTGCTCGCTGAACGGAGCCGCGCAGATTTGCCGTCTTTTCGGATCAAAGATCTCAAAACAGCGGTATTCGCCGACAGCAATGTTTCCAAAAAGAATCTGCCGTCTCAGCTCAAGGAGGCGCTCTTCCAAGTGATCCCGATATTCCCGCACCTGCTTGGACTGATCTTTGCCTTTGCGGGCCTTCCAGAACGCAAGGCGCAGATTGTCAGGATCAGCAATCTGCTCAAGCAGACCGCCAGTCCTTTTCATTTTTTTTCCTGCGCCATGAAATGCGCTCCATACTTCTCCACCTTGGCTGCGCCGATGCCATGCACGTCACGCATGGCCGCAGGAGTCAGATTTTCAATCTTCGCAAGTTCAGCAAGCTCCGCATCTGTAAAAACAGCATAAGCTGGAATACCTTCATCCTGCGCCAGCTTTTTCCGTATATCCCGCATCATCGCAAAACGCTGAAAACTGATGCTGTCCAAAGTCTCCCTGTAATCAATCTTCTTTTTCTGCTCCTGCATCTGATTTTCAGCAAGATATCTGATGCAGAAACACCAAAAGCTGCCCTCGGCGTTGCTGACAAGATGACTTTCTGTCTGGAGAATTTTTTTTGAATGCAGAAAACGGTTCAGCTCCTCGTTGATCTGCTCGCCGCCAAAAATGGGAATGGTGAATATTTTTATCTGCATTGCCGCATTAAGTTAAAAACTGTCGGACACTTCGCCAAAAATTGCTTTCCGCGTCCGCTGCGCTGGCAGCAGCAAGGAGGCTCGGTCCCCTCGCTCTCCTTGCCGCAGCCAGCTCCGCTCCCGCTCTTCCTTTTTTTTTGCTCACGGGAACTGCCGGTTCAGCATCCTTCCGCCTGGAAGGGGGAGAACAAGGCGGAAGCCAATGAAGTCATAGCGATTCCCCGGCGGATAGCCATACCGATAGACAGCGCGGCAGTTCTGCGAATAGTTGAAACAGCTGCCGCCGCGAAGAACCCGGTCCTCGCCGCTGTCAGGCCCCTGCGGATTATCCTTAGGACTGGAGGCGTAATACTCTTTTCCGTACCAATCCGCGCACCACTCCCAGACATTGCCGCTCATGTCATGCAGACCAAAGGCATTGGCATCCTTGCCGCCGACCGCATGTGTGCTGTTGCCGCTGTTTCCGTCATGCCACGCCACAGCATCCAAATCATCACCGCCGCAGTATTTGCCGGGAGAGTTGGCCCGGCAGGCGTATTCCCATTCCGCCTCTGTGGGCAGACGATATTTCTTGCCCGTGCCATTCAGCTTTTTGATGAATTGCTGCGCATCATCCCAAGAAACCTGTTCGACCGGATAGTTCCCGCCTTTTTGAAAGTTCGCTGGATTGCTGCCCATGATTTTTTGCCACTGCCCCTGCGTGATCTCGTGTTTGCTCATCCAGAAGCTGTCCACGCAGACTTCATGCACCGGCTTTTCATCATCATTTTCATCTGAACCCATCATAAAGCAGCCGCCCGGAATATACACCAGCTTCATGCCGGCTGCCGAGTCAGTGATTGTGCCGTCATCATCGCAGTTTTGTTCAGCGCAGACCTGCCGGCGTTGTTCCCGCAGCCTTTCCTGTTCTTGTTCAGCTATTCGTTGCAATCGTTCTTTTTCTCGTGCAGCAATGCCTTCCATTTTTCTTTTCAATCCGTCCGGTAATTTCGACAAATCATCATAATCCACGCCGTCCTGATATTTCAGTTTCATCAAATTGGGCAAAGAAAAAAGATCACCGTAATCATCTGCCAAACGCACCGTGCCATTGCCCTGCAAATCCCAAATTTCCAGCGCATTCATTGCCACATAAGGAATTTCATCCAAGTCATTGTGACTCAGGTCAAGCAGCTTCAAATTTTTCACCGGCAGCTCTGTTCCGGGAAATGTGCTGATGCCGTTGCCGGATAAATTCAGCTCCTCTAAACCGGCCAGCTTGTTCAATTCCAATGCGCTGACCTCGTTTTTAATCCGGTTCTTGCTCAGGTCAAGAATCTTCAACGACCATAACGGAGCCAGCGAACCAAAATTCTGAGCCGTGCCCTGCGTTCCGCTCAGATAGAGTTCGCCTAAATCGCTCAATTTCTGCCAGACCGGAGCAAGACTCTGCTTGGCAGCTTCTCCTTGAAAGAGCGGATTGCCGGAAAGATTGAGCACGTCCAATTTGGGCATGGCCTGCAAGGCTTCCAGCAGATCACTGTCCGCATCCAACTTATTTTTGGACAAATCCAGGCGGCGCAGATTGGTGAAGCGTTTCAGCCACGGCGGGATTATGCTCAACGAGGAATCGGAAAAATCCAGCATCTCCGCCTTAAGCAGCTCGCTCGGCTGCACATTGGCAGGCAAAACCTGCACGGTTCTTTGGCTGGGAAACGCCACCTTGACACCCGCCTCGTGCATGATGCGGATCTTATCAACCGTGATCAGCTCCTCCTGCCCAGCGGACAAGGACGGCAGCAGGCAGAGGCACAAAGAAAAAATGATCTTTTTCATGGGAGAATTTTGGTTGTTCGGCAGGGGCTTAAGGCAGGGGCACGGCATGCCGTGCCCCTGCCTTAATGCCCCTGCTTTAGAAACAAAGGCATCACGCCGTCAGCTCATCAAAAGCAGAAACCCCAGTCGCGGCAATCAGTTCCTTGACATGGGACTCTTGATTTCCTTCCAGATGCCAACGCTCCAAGGTCAGCAGATCATCCGGCTCAAGGCCACCGAATTCATTGGCGGGTTTAGCATAGCCCATGCCCGCAATCTTGATTTTGATCCGCTCATCCTGAAGATACCGCAGCACAGTCTGGAAACGCCGCTTTTCCTCCTCGCTGTTCAGCTGCATCTTGAATGTCCGCTGCGGATGCAGCTCATAATCGGCAATGCCCAAGGTGATGACTGAGGCTTTGTAAGGAACAGGCTTGAAATTACGTTCATTGAGCAGCTCGCTGCGCCTGCTCTCACCAATGCTGTAACCAAAATCAGCAACAGCAGAATAACTGTAATGCTGGCGAGACAGGCTTTTGATGATTGCTTCAGATGCCAGCTCGACCACCACCGCCTTGCCAATATCAAAAATCAGTCCGGCCAGAAGACGGGTCGGCTGAAGACGGATGATCCAGCTCCACATTCCAGCCTCGCTGGCGGCGGGCAGCAGCAGTCCTGCCGCGCTGACAGCGGCATAGCTCATCACTTCACGGCGGGTCAGTTCGTTTTTCATAGCATGTCTCCTTTGTCTGGATTGATCTGCCCTTCGGCTCCGCTCAGGGCGCTGAATTGCCAAGCTGCCAAGCCGCCTGAGCGGAGGAGCCGAGCTGCCTGAGCGGAGCCGAAGGCAGCTTTTCCCGGCGGCGGCCTGTCAAATTCTGTCCGCCCTTCTGATCACATCGCACAGCTCCAAGGCAAGGTCGGAAATCTCCTGTTTGTCCTCGCCCTCGGCCATCACCCGGATCACCGGCTCGGTGCCGGAAGCACGGACAAGAATGCGGCCACGGCTGCCGAGCTTCTCTTCCGCCGCCTTCAGGGCTTCCGGGAAACCTTTGATCTGCTCCGGCGCAATCCGGCTGGAAAGGCGGACATTCTCCAGCACCTGCGGGAAGGCAGTCATGATCTTGGCCAGCTCGGAAAGCGGCTTTTTCCGCTTGATCATGATCGCCAGCAGCTGGAGCGCGGCCAAGGCGCCGTCGCCGGTGGTGTTGTGGTCAAGAAAGATGAGGTGGCCGGACTGCTCGCCGCCGAAATTGCAGCCTTTAGCCCGCATCGCCTCGACCACGTAGCGGTCGCCGACATTGGTTCGGAGCAGTTTCGCGCCCATGCCTGCCAGCGCTTTCTCCAAGCCCATGTTGCTCATCACCGTGGCGACCACGGTCTTCTTCTTCAGCTTGCCCCGGCTGATCAAATCCGCAGCGCAGATGGCCATGATGTGGTCGCCATCGACAATCTCGCCTTTCTCGTCACAGACAATCAGGCGGTCCGCGTCGCCGTCCAAGGCCAGACCGATGTCCGCGCCAAGCTGCCGCACCTTTTCAGCCATCAGCTCCGGGTGGAGCGCGCCGCAGTTCTGGTTGATGTTCTTGCCGTCCGGCTCCACACCGAGACAAGTTACTTTAGCTCCCAGCTCGGCAAAGACATGCGGTGCAACCCGGTAGGCAGCCCCGTGGGCGCAGTCAAGGACGATGTGGAAATCGTCCAGCGTGTACTTGTTCGGGAAGGTGTTCTTGAGAAAGACAATGTAGCGGCCGCAGGCATCGTCAATGCGGGCAGCCTTGCCCACCTCGTCAGCGACCGGGCGCAGCGCAGCCATCTTCTGCGAGAAGATCAGGTCTTCAATGTCTAATTCCACCTCGTCCGGCAACTTGAAACCGTCGCGGGAGAAGATCTTGATGCCGTTGTCTTGAAAGGGGTTGTGCGAGGCGGAGATGACCACGCCTGCGTCCGCCCGCATTGAGGTGGTGATGAAGGCGATGCCCGGCGTGGGCAGCGGGCCAAGGAGCTGCACGTCCACGCCCATCGAGCAGACCCCGGCAGCCAAGGCGTTCTCCAGCATGTAGCCGGACAGCCGGGTGTCCTTGCCAATAACGATCTGATGGCGTTTGCTGCCCTGTTTGACGACGAAGGCGATGGCCCTGCCAATCTGCATGGCGATCTCAGTGGTCATCGGGTAATTGTTGGCGATGCCGCGCACCCCGTCGGTGCCGAAAAGCTGGCGCATGATGTTCCGAAGGTTGAATTATTTTTTCTTTTTTTCCGCTTTGTTCTCTTCCGGCTCCGGCCTGCCGTCCGAGGGCAGGACAGTCACCTCCTGCGGGGTGTGGGACTTGATCACCGTCTGCTCATGGCCGGACACTGTGGCCGCGACGACCTCCACCGGCACGCTGCGGGGCAGCTCGCCGCTGCCGACTGAGACCGTGGCACTGAAGAGCAGGGGCAGGGACTGAGGATCGGCAAGCAGGCTTTCCGGGATGCTGGCAAAGACCGAGACCACGTCTGGTTTCAGCGTCACCGGTCCCGGCGCGTTGCGGACTCTGACCGGAATGCTGTGGATGATTTTTTCGATGAATTTTTCTTTGATGATGATTTTTGCCGCCACCGTGGTCTCGCCGATCAGATTGAGCAGTTCCGGCGAGAGGTCAAGATAGACCGGCACCGTGGCGGAGTGGGTCATGCCGTCCAAATTGATGAGATAGGTCTTCAGCATCTGCTGCCGCTCCAGCAGGGACTGAGGCCCGGACACCAGAATTTTGTCCGGGTTGAGGGTGATCTCTTGCAGCGTGTAGCCCGGCGCGACCCGGCCTTCAGTGGCCGGGGCCACCGGAATGTATTTTTGCGCCATCTGGTCAATGGACAGCGTGATGCTGGCGGGCTGAAAGCGCACCACCGAGATGCCGCCGGGCAGCGGCAGGTCGATGCTGTCGGCGTTCAGCACCACAGTGTCCGGCTCGGCTCCGGCCATGTCCACGGGCAGGGAGAGGCTGCGGCTGCGCATTTCCTGCATGATGCTGCGCGGGCCGCGCAAAGTCACGCTCACCTCTTTCTGCGGCTGATTGTAGATGACCAGATCTTTTGGCAGATTGAGAATTTCAATCGGCACAGTGAAGGTCATGTCCATCTGATCCGCGCCCACCACCAGCAGCCAGATCAGAATGCCGAGGCAGAGCGAGATCAGGAGGAGCAGCAGATCCTGACAGCGCTTTTTGCGGAGTTTGTTCAAAAGCGATGTCATTGCGGGCGTTTTCTGTTGATCCATCGTCGCCACAGAGGGGCTTTTTTTTCCACGGTTAAAAAAATGTCTCTCAGGACACTCTCCAGCTTCTCCTCATCCCGCATCGGCGTGATCGTCCCGCCTTGCACCACGGAAATCTCCTGCGTCTCCTCGGACACGGAGAGGATCACCGCGTCGGTCATTTCCGACAGCCCCAGAGCGGCCCGATGCCTCATGCCGTAGCGTTTGTCGATGTTGAGGTTTTTCGACAGCGGCAGCACGCAGGCGGCGGAATGGATCCGGCCTTTTTTGATCACCACCGCGCCGTCGTGCAGCGGCGACTTGGTCTGAAAAATCGCCAGCAGCAGCTCCTGCACCAGCCTGCTGTCAATGACGAAGCCGGTCTCGATGTATTCTTGCAGGCCGGTTTCGCGCTCGATGATGATCAGCGCGCCGATGCGCCGCCGCGAGAGGCTGACCGCCGCCGAGATGAGCTGGGTGAGGTCGTCGTCGCCGATGTTCTGATTTCTGAAAAAAGGCGCCCGGCCCATTTCAGTCAGGGCGCGGCGGATGTCATCTTGGAAAATAATGACAAGGATCAGGAGGATGGAGCTGAGGACCGAGCGCAGCAGCAGCTGGAGGGCCAGCAGGTCAAAGGCCGTGGAGAGGAAATAGAGCAGGGCGACGACCAGCCCGCCGACCAGCATCTGCACCGCTCTCGTGCCCCGGATCAGGATGATGATCCGGTAGACGATGAACGAGACAATCAGGATGTCGGCAATGTCCTGCCAGCGGAAAGAGCCGGGCAGGCTGAAGGTGCTGAACAGATTGGACATGAAAATAAGGACGGCGGAACAGGGACTGGCCGCATGTTTTTTTTGCAGGGTGAAAATCAGCCGATTTTTGTATAACATGTTGTCTGAGTTCTGAACAGAGCAAAGCGGGCCGTCCGCGCTTTTTTCCGCCGCCTGAAACATGCCGATTCTTCACGACCGTCCGATTTCCGTCTCTTCGCTCCTCGCCTGGTTCGCCAAACACAGGCGGCCCCTGCCGTGGCGCGGCTCCTGTCAGCCGTATCAGGTCTGGATCGCCGAGATCATGGGCCAGCAAACGCAGATGGAGCGGGTGGTCATCTATTTTCAGCGGTGGATGGCGCAGTTCCCGGACATCCGTGCCTTGGCCGCCGCGTCGGAGCAGGAGGTTTTCAAGGCGTGGGAAGGGCTGGGCTATTACAGCCGGGCGCGGAACATCCGCAAGGCTGCGGCAATCATTCTCCGCGAGCATGGCGGCGAGCTGCCGCGCGAGCAGGCCGCGCTGCTGGCTCTGCCCGGCATCGGGCCGTACACAGCGGCGGCTGTCTGCTCAATTGCTTATAATCAGCCGGTGCCGCTGGCAGATGCCAATGTCGAGCGCGTGCTCTGCCGGATGGAAGACATTGCCGCGCCGCCCAAGCAGAGCGCGGTCAAAAAACAGCTGCTCCAGTTCTGCGCCGAGCTGCTGCCGCCGGACAATGCCCGCGATTTCAACCAAGCCCTGATGGAGCTGGGCGCGCTGGTCTGCACGCCGAAGAATCCGACCTGCGCCGCCTGCCCGCTGCGGGACGGCTGCCGCGCTTTGGCCGCTGGGACAGTCAGTCTGCGGCCCGTTCCTGCGAGCAGGCCGGAGAAGTTAGACATCATCATGGCCTGCGGGATCATTGAAAATCAAGGCCGAGTTTACATTCAGCAGCGGCTGCCGGATGATGTCTGGGGCGGGCTGTGGGAATTCCCCGGCGGACGGCTGGAGCTGGGCGAAACCCCGGAGCAGGCGGCCCGGCGCGAGATCGCTGAGGAGACGGAATTCCGCGTGACCGGTCTGCGGCCTTTCGCGGCGGTGCGGCATCAATACACACGACACCGGGTGACGCTGCACGGCTTTTTCTGCGCTTTGGCGGAAGGGCAGGCGGAGGAGCCGGTGCTGCACGCGGCCAGCCAGTTCCGTTGGGTAACACTGGATGAACTGGAACAGTTCGCCTTTCCCGCCGGGCACAGGCAGCTTGTCGCTAAGATGCAGCAGATTGCAGCACGATGAAGATATTGCAAAATCGCGTCTTGGAGCGGCTGGGCCTGCGCCTGCCGCACCTTCCTGTCCGTCAAGGGCCGGTGATCTGGATTCATGCCCTGTCTGTGGGTGAAGTGACTTCCGCTCTGCCTTTGGTCAAGGCTATCCGCGAGAGCATCCGCCCGGCAGTGCTCGTTTTCAGCGCGACAACCCGCAGCGGCAAAGAGCTGGCCGAACGGCTGATCGCCCCGCACGTTGATTTTATCCTGTTCAGTCCGCTGGATTTTCCCTGCGCTGTCCGCCGATATCTTGACGCAATCAGGCCGAGCTGCTTCATCCTTGTCGAGACCGATTTCTGGCCGAACTGGCTGCATCAGCTCCGGCGGCGGCAGATTCCGGCGATGCTGGTCAATGGGCGCATTTCCGAGAAATCCTTCGCCGCCTACCGCCGCTTTGCCTTTTTCTTCAAGCCGATGTTCCGCTGCTTCAGCCTGCTTTCCATGCAGACTGCGCAGGATCGGGACAAAATGCTCGCGCTCGGCATTCTGACGGAACGGCTCGCCTGTTTTGGCAATTTGAAATACGATCTGCCCGCGCGGCAGACTGCTCCGCCCGATCTTGCGGCGGCGCATGATCATCGCCCAATCTGGGTCTGCGGTTCCACTCATCCCGGTGAGGAGGAGCTGATTTTCGCCGCGTTCAAGAAAATCGTAGGGGCGAACCCCTGTGTTCGCCCTCTGCGTTTAATCATCGCGCCGCGCAAGATCGAGCGGGGCGGCGAGCTGCTCAAGCTGGCCCGCAGCTTTGGCCTGAATGCCGTGCTCCGCAGCAGCGGCGACGCAGACGCGGCAAGCTGCGTCCTCATCTTGGACACCATCGGCGAGCTGGCGGGCTGCTACAGTTTGGCGCGGCTGGCCTTTATCGGCGGCAGTTTGGTGGATGAGGGCGGCCACAATCCGATTGAGGCGGCGGCGCAGGGTGTGCCGGTGCTCTTTGGCCCGCATACGGAGGATTTTGCTGAAATCGCCCGCGATTTGGTGGATTGCGGCGGGGCGAAGGTGGTCACGGCGGAATCGCTGGCCGAAACCGCCGCCGCCATTCTCAGCGATGACGGCCTGCATCAGGCTATGTCCGGCGCGGCGCGGGAGTTGGTCGAGCGGCAGCGCGGCGGTGTGGAGCGGCATGTGCAGGCTGTCAGGCAAATGCTGAAGGATTTTCGTTGAAATCTATTCCGCATCGCGCTTGATCTATGACAGATCAGGCTCAATTTGCTCCTCATAAGATAGTATCTGCAACAGGATGAACGCAATCTGTTCCAGACAGTGCTTGAGCAGCAACCCTCACGTTCTGTCTATGGCAGATCGAGCCTGATGAGCAGCAGATGAAGCTCTGTCTGCTGTGTATCAAGTCTTATCCGTCACAGATCGAGTTCTGTTTGCGATAGATTGAATCCGATCTGTCCCTCGTTTGATCGCAGCGGCAGCTCATCGAAGGGCAGGAGGAGCTGATTCGAGCCATGCGCCAGCGTTTTGACTGCCATGCCGAGCAGCTGCGGCGGGAGGGAGGCAGGTTTTGGCTTGATTTTTGTGGGCGGAGGGGGTAATATCCCTTCAATGTGATTGAATAGCTGACAACATTGTTTAGCACATATCCATAATCAAGGAACATAGAGATTCCGAATATGCTGCCTAGTGGACACTAGGGATTCCGTGGACGCGGTGAAAGGCCTCTGTTCGGATAGGGCTTCTATCAGGCCCTATGTCGGAGTTGATAGCTCCGGCTAATGGGACAGCCGAGATACAGGTGTATAGTAGGCTGTCTCGAAATTCTCTTCCGCTGTAGGCCACAGCGTGGAGATAACGCCAGCCAGGGCGTGAACAAAATACATTGGACTATCTGTCCAAGCCGGCTTGGGCTTTGCTAGGTTTTTTATCATGCAGAAGCTCAAACAAGTGACAGAGTTCCTATATGCGGTTGCGGCTGTGCTGTTCGCTGTTGCCAAAATCATAGCTCTGTTGCAGTAGCACCAAGCAGACGGTCATGTTGTGACCGTCTGCTACTTTTTTTTTGCATGTCAAGATAATGTTTTTCTGCCGAATTTAACTCTGGAAAAAATATGACTAGCTCGGAAATCTTGGAAGCCTTGGCGAAGTACAAACAAGAGAAGTCTGCAAAATATGGGATCAACAAGATAGGAATATTTGGCTCCTGTTCCACCGGACAGGCAACAGACGCGAGCGATGTTGATGTTGTTGTTGAAACACAATTCCCTGATTTGTACACATTGGTTCACATCAAAGAAGAACTTGAAGCTCTATTTAATAAACCTGTTGATATTGTCCGTCACAGAACGGCCATGAATCCTTACCTGAAAAAACGGATAGACAGAGATGCTCAGTATGTATGACAAGGAGTTTTTTCGCAGTAACTCTCGCTGGCTTAGAAAACTGCTCCTGTAAAAAATGCCCTCCCCGGCAGCAGCTCTCCGCTGGTGCGAACGCAACATCCTCCTGCCGGTCACGGTTTGCTTCATCCTCGGCATCAGCGCGGGCCGAACGCAGCTTCTGTCTGAACAAACGGCGGTCATTGCCCTTGTCCTGCTGGCGATTGCCGCGCTTGTCCTTCATCACCGCCACGCCCTGCTCCTTAGTCTGCCCATTTTCTTCCTGACCGGACACCTGCATCTGCTCCATCATTTGGCAAAACCGCACGCCGCCGGGCAGCTCGCGGCTGTGCTCACCCAGGAGGAGCGGCGCGTCACGCTTGTCGGCACGCTGGCAAGCATGATCGAGGAGAGTGAGCAGGACGGCGAAGTCATCTCCCGCTTTGAGCTGGAAGCGGAAGAGGTGCTGCTGGACACAACGTGGCAGGGGGTGCGCGGGCGGGTGCGGCTGGCCATGCTCGGCAAAGCGGACGAGCTGCGGCCCGGCATCTCACTGATGCTTTTGGCAAAAGTCGGCCCGCCGGAGAGCTTCAAAACGCCGGGCGCGTTTGATTATCAGGGCCATTTGGCGGCAAAAGGCATTTACCTGAGCGGCTGGATTGACGGGCGGGCGGATGTGCTGCTGCTCGACAGCGAGAATGAATCAAGCCTGCGCTGGCTGCCGGAGCAGGTGCGGCAGGAGACGGGCCGTTTTCTCCGCCAGCATCTCAGCCCGGAGCTGGCAAGCGTGTATCAGGCTCTGCTCATCGGCAGCCAAGCCGCTGTGCCGCCGGAGATTCAGGAGCAGTTCCGCGCTGCGGGCACCATGCACATCCTGTCGGTCTCCGGCCTGCACATGAGCCTGCTCGCTTTGATGAGCGGCCTGCTGCTCAACTGGCTGCTCCGGCGTTCGGAATGGCTGCTGCTGCGCACGCATGTGCCGACGCTGGCCCTGCTCGGCACCATGCCGCTGTTGCTGATTTACGGCTTCATCGCCGGGCTGAATACGCCGGTGCTGCGGGCGATGCTCATGGCCGTGACGGTCGTGGCCGCGCTCATCCTGCGCAAGCGGCACGACATGCTGCACCTGCTGGCTGCCGCCGCGCTCTTGGTGCTGGCCTGCAACCCGCTTGCCCTGTTCACCGCCTCGTTTCAGCTTTCTTTTGGCGCGACCGCCGCCCTGATTCTTTTCCTGCCGCAGATCGTGCCGCCCGCTGTCGAGAACAAAGAGCCGCCAAAAACGCTCATCAAGGCAGGCCGGTATATTCTCTCCGCTTTGCTGGCTTCCATCGCCGCAACTTTGGGCACGCTGCCATTCCTGCTTTTCCATTTTCACCGCCTGCCGCTGCTCGGCCCGCTCCTGAATTTGATTGTCGAGCCGCTGCTCTGCCTTTGGGCCTTGCCGTGGGGCTTGGCGGCGATTCCCTGCCTCTTCGTTTATCCGCCCGCAGCAGTGTTTTTGCTGAAGATTGGCAGTCTCGGCATCTGGGCGGGCCTGCGCTGCAACGAGCTGGCCAGCCTGCTGCCCTGTGCTTCCGTCTGGACAATCAGTCCGAGTTTGATGGAAATTGTTTGGTATGGCATCGTGCTGCTGCTTTGGAGTCTCAAATATCGGCAGACAGCCCTCATCGGGGCCGCGCTGCTGGTGCTGCATTTCACGTGGGGACTGTGGTTTCCGCCGCAGCCGGGCAAGAGCAGCATCGCCTTTCTTGATATTGGGCAAGGCTCATCCGCATTCCTCCATCTGCCCGACGGCTCGCGTCTTCTTGCCGACGCAGGCAATAGCGGCAAAAGGAACATCGGCGAGCAGGTCATCGCGCCCTATCTCTGGAGCCAGCGCGTCTGGCGGCTTGATCAGGCCGTGATCAGCCACCCGCACCGCGACCACTTCAGCGGCATGGATTTCATTCTCCGCCATTTCAAACCAAAAATCCTCTGGATCAACGGCGACGCGCATCGGGAGGAGAATTATCAGCAAATCCTTGAGCAGGCGGCAGGGCAGGGCGTGCAGGTGCGGATTCCGCAATCAGGCCAGCCGATTGCGCAAGGGAAAAATTTCATGCTGACCGTTCTGCGCGGCAAGCCGCCAAGAGACGATGTCAACGAGGCTTCGCTTGTGCTGCATTATCGGCACGGACGGCGGGCCTTTCTCCTGCCCGGCGACATCGGCAGGCAGAGCGAGGAGATGCTGCGGCGGCAAGGTGTGGAACTGCGGGCGGACGTACTGCTGGCCGCTCATCACGGCAGCCGCACTTCAACAGGCGAAGATTTTCTGACAGCAGCGCATCCAGAACTGATTGTGGTTTCGGCAGGAAGATCGGCGCGGCAGGAGCATTTTCCGGCGGCGGTCAACCGAGCCCTTTGGCAGATGCGGAAGATTCCGGTGCTGATCACCAGAGAGCAGGGGACTGTGACCTGCGGGACAGACGGGGAATGGCTGGACTGCGGCGTATCAAGCATACACTAAAATGCCACAGCTGTCGCTCGTGCAATTTTGTCTATCATCACCATGAAAATTTTGTCCATTTGCTCTAATGAGCAATCTTCTGCCGAGCCGCCTGCTTGAAATTCTTTAAATTGGTCAACATTGTCATTCAGGTAATCAAGAGAATACACTAAGCGGCCATCACGAATCCTGATTGCAATGCTGACATACAGGTCTGTTCTTATGGCATGTCCATGCATATACCAAGACAAATCATTATAACTAAATGATATTGTATAATTTTTTATAAAAAATTTGTTGAAAAATAATTTTCCAACAAATCGCATCCTTTCTTTAACAGCAAAATCGAGCCTTGATATTTCTTCGATAAACTCAAGACGCTCATTGCTTTTTTCAGCCTTCTTCTCCAGTTCTTCAGCGAAAGATTTTTCCGCTAATTCCCTTGCTTTTGCAGTAAATCCCATTTTATGCTTTTTGGTTTATTTTTTTGTTAGATTGAATTTTTCCCCTGCGGCCAGGCCCTCGCGGCGCAAGGGAAAAAAATTATATATCCGTGAAATCCGACGGAGCCTTCTTCAGATATTTGAGGAATCTTGGCTTCTCGATGCAGTTGGTGTAGGCATCTTCTGGTGCGATCTGCCGCTTGGTTAACAAATCCTCAATGGCATCGTCCAAGGTTGCCATGCCAAACTTCTTGCCCGTCTGCATGGCCGAGGGAATCTGATACGTTTTGCCCTCACGGATCAGGTTGCGCACCGCCGGGGTGCAGATAAGTATCTCCAAGGCGGCGCAGCGGCCTTTTTTGTCAATGCGCTTGAACAGGGTCTGCGAGACCACCGCTTTGAGCGCATCCGCAAGGGTTGAACGCACTTGCCCCTGCTGATCCGCTGGAAAAATTTCCACAATTCGGTCAACGGTCTTCATCGCGTTCATGGTGTGGAGGGTGCCGAAGACCACGTGGCCGGTCATAGCCGCCTCCATCGCCAGCGCGATAGTTTCCAAGTCGCGCATCTCGCCGACCAGAATCACGTCCGGGTCTTCACGCAGCGCGCCGCGCAGCGCGGCGGAAAAGCTCTGGGTATGCGTGCCAACCTCGCGGTGGTTGACAATACACTTCTTGCTTTCATGCACAAACTCGATCGGATCTTCAACCGTCAGGATATGGCTGCTATGATTGACGTTGATCTCGTTGATGATCGCCGCCAAGGTGGTTGACTTGCCGGAACCAGTCGGCCCGGTGACTAAAACCATTCCCTTGGGCAGATCAGCCAGCTTGGTGATGACCTTGGGCAGGCCAAGCTGCTCGCAGGAAAGAATCGTGCTGGGAATCTCCCGGAAGACCGCGCCAATGCCGTACTTCTGCATGAAATAGTTGGCGCGGTAGCGGGCCAAGCCGGGGATATGATAGCCGAAGTCGATGTCGCCCGTCTCCTCGAAGAGTTTAATTTTCGGCTCCGGGCAGATCTCATAGAGCATCGCCTTCAGCTCGTCGTTCTCCAGCCGTTTGTATTTGACCCGCTCGACATCGCCGCGTATGCGCAAAATTGGCTGCTGCCCGGCCACCATATGCAGGTCGGATGCCCCCTGCTCGTTCATCAGCTTGAAAAACGCATCAATCTGTGCCATTCCTTCTTCTCCTTCTTCTTAGAAAACCACCGTCTTGCGGATGTATTTGACGATTTCGTCCACATTGTCCATGACCTCGAAGAGCAGCATGTCCTCCTCATCAATTTTGCCGTTGCTGATCAGCTGCTGCCGGATCCAGTCCACCATCCCGCCCCAGAAGGCCGAGCCGACCATGATGATCGGGAAGGGTTTGATTTTGCGAGTTTGAATCAGGGTCAGCGCCTCGAACAGCTCGTCCAAGGTGCCGAAACCGCCGGGCAGGCAGATGAAGGCCATACAATACTTGATGAACATCACTTTGCGCACGAAA
>NZ_JBLWEM020000039.1:0-19928 GCF_048287365.2 Candidatus Electronema sp. JC
ATCGACCGGAACAATTTTTGACATTTCTGTCCTCCTTTAAGATTCATCCCAGAGGACAATTATACAGCAGGTTAAGATGAAATACAAATAGATTCAGCTATCTAAGTAGCATATCCATCAAAAAGTCATGCGTTAGCCCTGTATGCGTAACGCAGCACCCATTCGCATTCCAAGACAACCGATGTGGCGATGAAGATTTCTTCCTGCTCAAAGAGCCGCTTTGCTTTCTCGAATTGGATTTTGTCATCGCCGATAAGCAGGCGGACAATCACATTAGTATCTGCTGCAACCATTTACTTCCGCTCCTGCGCACCCTTTCGGACAGCTTCCTCCATCTCCTCCAGTGAGACGGTTTTTCCTGTGCGCCGCAACATGCCGGCAACCTCATCAAGCTTAGTCGGCTTGAATGCCGGAGCCGCTTTCAGGAGAATGCCTTCTTCGGTGTCAATCAGCTCAAGCTCCTGGCCGATTTTCCACCTGTGCCTGGCAATGATTTCTTTAGGAATGGCAATATTGCCTTTGCTGGACAGCTTTGCAGCCTGCGTTTGCATACGATGCGCCTCTATGATGGTTGTTTTCTATGAATTTTGTCATCCGCCGGAATCGTTCCGCTGTAGGGCGCGGTTCGCGAACCGCCCCTGCCGTGCCTGCATCTTCTCCTTCAGCGTGTTATAATTTGCCTGACACGCATCAATATTCGGATGGCCGCTGGGGAATTTGGCTTTGAAGATGGCCAAGGCCCGCTGATACAGCGGCTCGGCTTCCTCGTAACGGCCCTGCGAGTAATACAGCCAAGCCAGATTGTTCAGGGTTGTCGCCACACTTGGATGATCATTACCCAACGTCTTCTCGCCAATTAACAGCGATTGCTGATACAGTAGTTCTGCATCATTGTATTTACTTTGTTTTCGATATAATCCAGCTATATTATTAAGGCTGCTTGCTACATCTGGATGCGATTCGCCAAATATCTTTTTCCGAATTTTTAGAGCCTGATGATAGAGCTGATCTGCCATTTCATACTTACCTTGCGAGTTGTAAAGTCCAGCGATATTGTCTATAATGAATGCCATATACGGATGATTATCGCTCAGTGTCGACTTAAATATCTCCAACGCCCGCAGATATAAAGGTTCTGCTTCACCGTATCGTTGTTGTGCTTCATATAATCCAGCCAAGTTATTCAGGCTTTGCGCTACATCTGGATGCACTTCGCCCAGTGTTTTTTCTCTAATTTTGAGAGCTTCTTCATAAAGAGGCTCTGCCAGATCGTATCTGCCTTGCAAATCATAAACTCCAGCCAGATTATTTAGTCCTGTTGCTGTATTTTGATCACCTTCACCTATTATCTGTTCATTTAGCACCCGCAAATAAAGTCCCTCAGCTTCCTTGTATCGTCCTTGATGCATATAAACCAAGGCCAATTCATTCATGGTGTGAGCTATTTCATTCAGCATTTTCTTTTTCTCACTGTTCCAAAATTACCAACCGGTGCTTTAGCCATTCTTCTGCCTGCTGATAATCGCCCATAATACGGGCCATCAACCCAGCGGCCAGCAGATAATCGGGATTATTCGGCTTCAGCGTCACCGCATCGCGGTACAGACTCATTGCTTCGGTATAATCAAGCTCTTCTTCTGCTATCTGCCCGCCGTAATAAGCAGCCAAAGCTGTAATTTTTCCCGTTTGTTGCCGAACTTCGGAAAAAGCCTGCTTTGCCGCTTGCTTGTTGCCCTGCCGTAAATCAACTTGGGCTTTTTCGATCTGAACTTCAGGTAATTGACCCTGCAAATTGGCAAGAGCTTCTTCCTGTTCTTTGTTTTGTTTTTGCTCTTTTTGGCGGATTTCCTCAATACTATATAACTGTTGCTGGTATTTACGATCCAGATCGAGCACTATCTCTGTATGCTTCTCAATAGTCAGCGTATTGCTGGCCTGCGATGCGCCGCGCAGGCAGGCATAGAGTTTGGAAGATACAAAACCGACAACAGCAAAACATGCTGAAACAACAGCAAGCCCCCAACCGTCCCAGATAATATCTGGATTTGTCGGCAGCCAAGAAAATACCGCCTTAATCTGCTCCATCCAATCCATGCAGTGCCTCTTTTCTTCCGCTACGTTCTTGCAACTGGCGACGCGGTGCCGCAGCAAAGGGCTTGCCGGTCAATGTATGGCGTTCAAATACCACAACCACGCCGCCAAAATGCTGTCCTGAAAAAAGAGCCACGACAGCGCGGCCAAGGAGAGGAACGGCCCGAAGGGAATGCGGGTCTGGCTGTCTTTTTTTTGCAGCAGCAACGACAGCCCGCCAATCACCGAGCCGGTCAGCGAGCTGGCAAAGACCACATAAAGCAGGCTCTGCCAGCCGAGAAAGGCACCGATCATCGCCAGCAGCTTGATGTCGCCGCCGCCCATGCCGTCTTTGCCGGTCAGCAGGACGTAGCCTGCCGCCACGGCGTATAAAATGCCGCCGCCGATGAGGATGCCCAGACCGGCCTGCTGCCACGTCACCAAGGGATTGAAAAAAGAGCCGAGAAAGCCGATGACAATGCCCGGCAGGCTGATTGTGTCCGGGATGATTTGGTGATGCAGGTCGATGAAAATGACCGCGAGCAGCGCGGCGGCGAAGAGGAAATAATAGAACAGGGCGAAGGAGGGGCCGAAGTTCCGGTACAGCGCGCCGGAGAGCAGGGCCATGCACAATTCTACCACTGGATACTGGAGCGAGATCGGAGCCTTGCAGGTGCGGCATCTGCCGCGCAGAGCCAGCCAGCTCAGGATGGGGATGTTCTCGAACCAGCGCAGTTTCGTGCTGCATTTTGGGCAGTGCGAGGCCGGGAAAATCACGGACTGGCTGTCGTCCGGCAGGCGGAAGATGACCACGTTGAGAAAAGAGCCGACCAGCGCGCCGAAAATGAAGCTGTAAATAAAATATATCGTGTCCATCGCCCGCCTCCGTGCAGCGGAGTGTTTTTGTTGAATCGGAAGCCTGTGCGGGGTATTATACCTGACCGGCGGGCAAAAGTGCCGCCCGATTTTGCGCCTGCCGCTTTTTTGGCTGAAAAATTGCGGGGCAGCAGTCTGAGACCGCCGCCGGTCTGGCGAGGAGCCTGCCATGTCGCCGCCCTGCTTTTGCTGGATAAAATTGTTTTCGTGTGTGAAAGAGAGGACAAAATGGGCACTCCGGCGCAGCTTTTCTGGGGCATCATGTTCGGAGCCGTTGGCTCTGGATACTTCATCTACGGAAAAAAACAGCAGCAGTTCGTTCCGCTTTGCGTAGGAATGGTGCTGTGCGTGTTTCCGTATTTCATCTCGAACATTTACCTCCTGCTGCTTGTCGGCTTCATCCTGATGCTCATTCCCTATTTCTTCAAAGGCTGAAGTTTCCCGCATCAGCACGTCATTTTTCACAACCATCATTTCATGCAGCGCACAATGCTTAAATCCAAGATCCACCGGGTGACGATTACCGAGGCGGATCTGAACTACGACGGCAGCATGACCATTGACGAGGATTTGATGAATGCCGCTGGCATTGTTCAATTCGAGCAGGTCAATATCTATAATATCAACAACGGCGAGCGTTTTGAGACCTACGCCATCCGGGGCAAGGCTGGCTCCGGCGTGATCGGCCTGAACGGCGCGGCGGCCCGCAAGGGGCATGTCGGCGATTTGGTGATCATTGTCACCTATGGCCAGTATGACGAGAGCGAGCTGGCCGGTTTCGAGCCGACCATTTTGCTCTGCGACGAAAAGAACAAGGTGCGGAAACGGCTCGATATATGAGCCTTCGCTTCAGAAGCGTTCAAAGCGGCTTGCAGTGCGCAAAGCGGCTTTTCTTCGCTTGAGAACGCCCTGCCGTCCGCTGACAATGAGGCATTTGACGCTTGCAATGCGGCATGTCAAGCGTTCCGTGAGCCATGTCACGCTTGCCGCGTGACGTTTCACGCATGACATGAGGCAAAGCAAGCGTGCAATGGGGCGCAGGAAGCATTCCGCGAGGCATGTCAAGCGTGATATATGGCGCGGCAAGCGTGCCGTGAGGCATATCATGCGTGCCGCATGACGTTGCAAGCGTGACATGAGGCGCGGAAAGCGTGCTGCGAGGCATTTCAAGCGTGATATGTGGCGCGGAAAGCGTGCCGTGAGGCATGTCATGCGTGCCGCGTGACGTTGCAAGCGTGACATGAAGCGCGGAAAGCGTGCCGCGAGGCGTTTGCAGCGGCAACCGTGACGGTTTCAGATTGAAAAAAGACACAGTGAGGAATAATCATGCCTGGTTTTGAAGTCTTTGGCGAAGAGGAGAAGCAGCAGGTCTTGCAGGTGTTTGACACCGGCGTGCTGTTCCGTTATGAATTCGGGCCGCAGCGCAAGGGCGTGTACAAGGTGCGGGAATTTGAGCAGGCCTTTGCTCAATACACCGGCGCGGCTCATGCGCAGGCCGTGACTTCCGGCACCGCCGCGCTCAAGGTGGCCTTGTCCGCGCTCGGCGTGGGCATCGGCGACGAGGTGATCACCCAAGGATTCACCTTTGTTGCCACGTGGGAGGCGATATTAGATGTCGGCGCGGTGCCGGTTTTCACCGAGGTGGATCAGACGCTGAACATGGATCCGGCGGATTTGGAAAAGAAGATCACGCCGAAAACCAAGGCGATCATCCCGGTACACATGCTCGGCGCGCAGGCGCGGATCAAGGAAATCAAGGCGATTGCCGACAAGCACGGCATTCCGGTGCTTGAGGACACGGCGCAGGCTGCTGGCGGACGGCTGCACGGCCAGCATCTCGGCACCTTCGGCCACTGCGGCACTTTTTCGTTTGATGCGGTCAAGACCATGACCACCGGCGAAGGCGGCATGGTCATCACCAACGACGAGGAATTGTGGCGGTGCTGCTCAGAGTACCACGATCACGGCCATGATCATGTGGTTAATCCGGGCGGGCGCGGCGGCGAAGGGCGGCGCTTCATCGGCTTCAACTACCGGATGATGGAAATTCAGGGAGCCATCGGCTTGGCGCAATTGGCGAAGCTCGATATGATTGTCGCTGAGCAGCGGAAGAACAAGGCGATCCTGAAAGAGGCTGCGTCAAAGTTGGCCGGAGTCAGCTTCCGCGAGATTCTCGATGAGCAGGGCGATTCCGCGACCTTCCTCGCCTTCATGCTGCCGGATAAAGCGCAGGCCGCCAAGGTCAATCAGGTGCTGCGCGAGAACAATGCCGGGGCGATCAATTTCGGCGAGAACACGTGGCATTTCTATCCTTCGTGGGAACATCTCCTCGGCGGCAAAACCTTGGCCAAGAACGGCTGGCCGTTCAATGCGCATGGCAAACGCCGGGTGATTTACGACCCGGCTGCCCTGCCCGCCTCTGCCGAGCTGATGAACAGGACGCTGGTCTATCAGGTTCCGGTCAAGCTGGATGAGAGCAGGCGGGATGCGCTGCTGGCGGCGTTGGCGAAGGCGGCTGCTGTCTGAACTCATGTCCTCCATCAGCACAGACATCCTCATCATTGGGGCCGGGCCAGCCGGGCTGGCCTGCGCCAAGGTCTTGGCCGAACAGGGCCGCAAGGTTTTAGTGCTGGAGCGGCGGCAGGAGATCGGCCCGAAAGTCTGCGCAGGCGGCATCACGTGGGACGGCTTGATTCGCTTAGTGCCGGAAGAGCTGATCGAAGGCCGCTTCCGCGAGCAGCACATCTTCACCCCCTGCCAGCAGACCGTGGTGCGCGAGCCGGAGCCGATCATCGCCACCATCAGCCGCCGGACGCTGGGGCAATGGATGGCCAAGCAGGCGGCGCAGGCCGGGGCGGATATCCTCACCGAGACCAAAGTGACGGCGATTGACGGCCTGCGGGTGACGGCGGTCAGCGGCGGCATAAGCAAGACCTTCACCTGCTCGCATCTCGTCGGCGCGGATGGAGCCAATTCCTTGGTGCGGCGCAGTCTCGGTCTGCCTGCCGAGGAGCGCGGCACAGGCATCAACTTTCAAGTGCCGCAACAAGTTTACGAGCGGATGGAATGGCATCTCAGCGCACGGGCCTTCGGCTGCGGCTACGCGTGGATTTTTCCGCATAAAGACAGCGTTTCGGTCGGAGCCTACAGCCCGCAGGCGGACATGTCCGCAGGCCGATTGAAGCGCAATTTTCTCAGGTGGGCGGCAGGACGCGGCTTTCAGTTAGACGAGCTGGCCTGTCAGGCCGCGCTGATCAATTACGACTACCGGGGCCACGCCTTCGGCCCGGTCTGGCTGGCTGGCGATGCCGCCGGGCTGGCTTCCGGGCTGACCGGCGAGGGCATTTATCCGGCGGTCATTTCCGGCGAGACCGTCGCCCGCCGCATCCTTGATCCGAACAGTAACCAAAGCGGCCTGAACGCCGTGCTCCGCAGGCAGGCGCAGCACCGCCGGGTGATCCGCCTCTCGGCCAAGCATCCCTCTTGCTCTTTTGTGCTGATGGAGCTGCTGCTCCTGCTCCTGCGCAGCAGGCTGGTCAGCTTCCACGCCTTGGAGATGGCCCCTTCCTCACCAACACTGTGAATTTTTATGCCGGAAGAAAGCAAAAAGAAGAAAAACCTCCTCGTCTACAATCTGCTCTTCATCGCGGTCTGCGCGGGCATTTTCCTTTTCCTCTGGAACGCGCCGCCGGAAACCACCGCCCATCTGCCGCATGACGAGAAGCATAATCAGTATCTTGAGATGGACAAAAAGGAAGCGGAAAAGCATTGCGGCACCTGTCACGGCGAGGATGAAGGAAAAATGCCGCTGCCGAAAGAGCATCCGCCCACCTACCGCTGTCTCTTCTGCCATAAACGCACGTGAGGAAACGCCATGTGGAACTCCAAAGATGTTTATTATATTTCCGATTCCACCGCCCTGCTGGCCGAGGAAATGGGCAAGTCCATGCTCTGCCAGTTCCCGGAGATCGGCTTCAACGAGGAGAAGATTCCCTTTGTCAGAGAAAAGCGCGACGCGGAGATGGCTCTGGCCCGGATTATGAAGCAGTCCGGCGGTCTTCAGCCCTTGATTTTCTGCACGATCATGGAAGAGCAAGTGCGCCGGGTTTTCGACATCGCCGAAGTGGAGCTGATAGACCTTTACGGCGGCTTTCTCAGCAAGCTGGAGCATATACTGGAGGCCAAGGCCCTGCATCAGCCCGGCTTTTACCGCAATCGCGACGATGCCAAGACGGAAAAACGGGTGGAGGCCATCCGCTACACGCTGGAGCATGACGACGGCAAAAGAACCGAAGGCTACGATCAAGCTGACATTATTTTAATCGGCGTGTCGCGCACCGGCAAGACTCCGGTCAGCGTCTACATCGCCACGCACATGAGCCTGAAGGCGGCGAATTTCCCCATGACCGCCGACCATCTCGATGCCTACGAGCTGCCTGCGGACATCATCCGCAACCGCACCCGCGCTGTCGGCCTGACCGTGACCCCGCAGTTTCTCAGCCGCATCCGCGAGGAGCGCTACCGGGGCAGCAAATACGCCTCCATCACCACTTGCAAGGCGGAATTGCAGCGGGCCGAGCAGCTCTACATGCAGCACGGCATCCAGATCGTGCATACCGAGGGCAAATCGATTGAGGAGCTGTCCGCCGAAGTGACCAACCTGCCCGGCATCTGCAAAAAAGGGCGGAAACGCCCGCCGAGCGAAAGCCGGGATGCGCGCGAATGATCCGGCGGCTGTGGCCTGTCCTGCTGCTCGCCGCGCTGCTGTGCGGCTGCGGCAGTCCAGAGAATTCCAAGAAAAACCAAGAAAATTTCATGCACCGTCCTGAAGTGCAGCGCGTCCTTTTCCGGCCCCGCGCTGCGGCCCGCACCGCCCTGCCGCCCGGCGCGGCGGACATTGACATCGAAGTTGCGCCGGGCATCGCGATTGGCTGCCGCCTGTTCACGGCGGACAAGGCCGCGCCGGTCATCCTCTTCTTTCACGGCAACGGCGAGATCGTCTCTGATTACAACGACATCGGCCCGCTCTACATGGAGGCCGGGCTGAATTTCCTTGTCGTGGATTATCGCGGCTACGGCTGGAGCGGCGGCAGCCCGTCCTTCGCCAATCTGCTCGCGGACAGCCACGTTCTTTACGATCAGCTGAAGCATTATCTGCACACAAACAGCTACGGCCCCGCGCTCTTCCTCATGGGCCGCTCGCTTGGCTCCGCAGCGGCGATAGAGCTGGCCGCCGCGCGCAATGAAGAAATCAGCGGCCTGATCATCGAAAGCGGCTTCGCCCTGACGCTGCCGCTGGCAGAGACGCTGGGGCTGGGCGAGATGCTCAAAGACGTGACTGTCACCGAGGAGCAGACCTTCAACAACGCGGGCAAAATCAGCAGAGTGACCAAACCGACCTTCCTGCTTCACGGCCAGAAAGACACGCTGATTCCGCTCTGGCAGGCGGAAAAGCTCCACGCCGAAAGCGGAGCGCGGAACAAGGAGCTGCAAGTGGTGCCGGGCGCGGATCACAATTCGCTGATTGCGGTCGGCGGCAAATACTACTTTCAGGCGATCAGCCGCTTTGTCCGCCAAGTCACTGGCGCGGATGACTGGCGCAGGCGGCGGAAGCAGTTTAAGGAAGAGCAGCAGCAAAAATGACAGAAAAACGCACAGATTATCTTTCTTGGGATGAATATTTCATGGCGGTGGCCCTGCTTTCCGGGCTGCGCTCCAAGGATCCGAACACCCAGGTCGGGGCCTGCGTGGCCAGCGCGGCGAACAAGATCATCGGCGTGGGCTACAACGGCTTTCCGTGGGGCTGCTCGGACGACGAGCTGCCGTGGAGCCGCGAGGGCAGCTATTTGGACACCAAGTACCCCTACGTCTGCCACGCCGAGCTGAACGCGGTGCTGAACTCGACCGCCCGCGACCTGCATGACTGCCGCATCTACGTGGCCCTTTTTCCTTGCAACGAGTGCGGCAAGGTGATCATTCAGTCCGGCATCCGCGAGATCATCTATCTTTCCGACAAGTACAAGGACACCGACTCTGTCCGGGCGGCCAAGCGCATGTTTGAAAAATCGGGCGTGAAATGCAGACAGTTCGTGCCGGAGCGGGATTCGCTGCTGGTGTCGTTTGCCTGACACCGGACCGGACAGGATTCGGGCGTGGAAAAAAAAATTGCATTTTCGCTGATTCAGATGTATAGATAATTTGACGAAATGCAGGCCGTCACGGCGAAACGCCGCAGTGGTGCGGCATAAACAGGAGAAAACGCATGAGAAAAATACTGTGCGCAGCATTTGTCTTAGTAATGCTGGCGGAGCAGGCCATGGCAGCGTGGACGGACAAGTTCACCGAGGATTTCAAAGACTTGGGCATGTACGACGCGGTGAAGAACGCGCTGTCGGCGGATGTCAAGCCGCATGACATCCTTGCCTTTGTGAAAAAAAATCCAGATATGTTTGAGACCGAGCTGTCGATGAAGGCTCTGTACTGCGCTGGCGAGGATGTGGACGCAGTGCAGGAGGCGGCAAGCCAGCTCGGCATCACGGAGGTCGAGATCGGCAAGGCGCTGGCCGAAAGCAAGAAGGAATGCGGCTCCATGCTGAACCTCACAGACAGGGACATCGTTGAGCCGCCGAATCATGGCAATCTTTCCGGCACCCCGCCGCAGAAAGGCGGCGTTCCGGCTGACGGCGGAACACCGCCCGCAGCTCCGCCTGCATCAGACAATGGGAAGAGCAAGGAGAAGAAGGCCGCTTCGCCTTCTCTGCCTCCTATGCCTCCCGTTGGCCCCCCACCCAGCCCCAGCACACTTTAATTCAGACGGACTGCAACCTAAGAAGGGAGAGACACGTGACAAAAAAATATCAGATCGGCCTGCTGATGCTGCTGGCGGCAGCGCAGGCGAATGCGGCAGAAGGCGAAGGCTCCGGCGTGGTCGTGAGCGAGTCGGCTTCGGCTGCTGAAGCGGAGAGCGGCGTTTACTACGACAGCGCGGCGGAGACAGAGGCTGCTGATGCTGAAGCCGGAGATGCGGCGCAGGCGCAAACTGCGGCTGACGATGAAGGCGGCGGAGACGAGGGAAGCCATGTCTTCGGCTACCGGAACGGTTATGTCCATGCCGCGCTGACCGCCAGAGGCGAGTGGACCGACAACCTCTTTAACAACGACTCGAACAAGCAGGACAACTTCCTCACCACAATTTCACCGTCGTTCTGGCTCACCCTGCCGCGCCGGTCGAAGCGGCCCATGCAGCTGGTCTCTGACAACACAGCGGTGGGCGGCCTGCAGTACAGTCCGGCAGACACCGACGAATACAACAAGGTGCAGGCCTATCTGTCTGGAACCATCGACTTCATGACCTACTCCGCCGATTCCGACCTGACTCACGCGGAAGGCGACCTTGACGCGATGCTTCAGTACAAGCCGTTTGACAAGCTCACCTTCCAAGCATTGGACAAGTACACCCACAGCCAGGACATTTTCAACGTTGCCGAGGCCACATCGGACAACAACCGGGTTTATGACTCGAACGTCTTCGGCTTGGGCGCGGCGTGGTACTCCAAAGACAAATTCTCAATCAAAGGCGGCTATCGGAATTTCTTCTTGGAGTATGACGAGGCGGTCAACGACTTCATGAACCGCACCGACAACGGCTTTGACATCGCCCTTTACTACGAGCACAGCCCGAAGACCAACTTCTTCCTCGAATATCAGTATTTGATGGCTGAGTACGACGAGAAGAAGATGCCGGACAACGACAACAACTTCTTGGGTGCCGGTGTCAACTGGCAGGCCACAGTCAAGACCAACCTGATGGCCAAGGCCGGTTATCAGGGCGTGGATTATGACGAGATCGAGGGCGGCAGCAGTTTGTCCTCAGCCTATGATGACAGCGAGTCCAATTTTTACTTTGAGTCGCAGGGCATCTGGCAGGCAACTTACAAAACCAGCCTCCTCCTCAACGCCAAGTACAGCGTCGAGCAGTCGGACAGCGAGCAGGCCTTGAATAAAACCGTGCTGGCCTTCCGTCTCGCGCTGGATCACCGTTTCACCGACCGTCTCCGGGGCGATGTCAACTTTGTCTACGAGAACTCGGACTACGCCCAGTTCAGCGGCGACGAGCGCAGCGACGATCGCTGGTATCTGAAGCCGGAACTGCTCTACGCAGTCAACAAGTGGCTCTTCCTCAGCGCGTATTGCAGCTTCGACAGCAAAGACTCCAACTACGACGGGCTGGACTATGAGACCAGCACCTTCGGCTTGGGTGTGCGCGGCTCCTTCTGAAAGCGGCCCGCAAAGCCGCTCCGGCTCTTTGGCCGGAGCGGCTTTCTCCTCTCTGATCAAGGTTCAACCGGATGCCAGTTATGATTATGTGTTTTTCCTCCAAGGCCGGACTGCTGGCCGGACGCGGCCTGTTCAGCGCGTCCTTCCTGCTTCTGCTGCTCTGCTTTTCCCTGCCTGCCACGGCTGAGGACTATCAGATCGGCTCCGGAGATGTCCTGTCCATCACCGTGTACGGCTATGATGAGCTGAAAACCAAAGCGCGGGTTTCAGAAACCGGGAGCATCGAGTTTCCGCTGATCGGAACGGTGCAGGTGGGCGGGCTGAAAACTTCGGCGGCGGCGGGAAGGATTGAGGAGCTGCTGGCTGACGGCTATATTGTCAAACCGCAGGTGCAGATTTACATTGAGGAATTCAAAAGTAAAAAGGTCGCCGCGCTGGGGCCGTTCAACCGACCTGGGCTGGTGGAGCTGAGCGGGCCGACCACGCTGCTGGAGCTGATCTCCAAGGCAGGCGGCCTGCATAAAGATGCCGGTGAGACCATCACCGTGACCCGCGACACAGAAGGCGGCCAGCAGCAGATCATCACCATTGATGTGAAAAAACTGATTGAAGACGGCGATGCCGCCAGCAACATCCCAATTCTTGGCGGCGAAACAGTGGCTGTGGCCAAAGGCGAGCCGCCGGTCTGCTATATCACCGGCCAGGTCAAAAAGCCCGGCTCGTATGTTTGGACAAAAAATGCGACTGTGCTGAAAATGGTTTCCTTGGGCGGCGGCTTCACCGGCATGGCGGCGGAGTCACGGATCAAGATCAACCGGGTTGTTGGCGGCAAGAAGCAAGAACTGAAAAATGTGAGCTTGGACACGCTGGTCGAGCCAGACGATGTCATTGAAGTGCCGGAAAGCTTTTTCTGACCAACTGCCGCAGCCGCCTTTTTCTACACCTTCCCTCCCTTCAGAATCAAAAACAGCAAATGCCCCCGGAAGAATCCTTCGCAGGACAGGAAGACAGCCTGCATCTGCGCGACTACCTGCGCATCGTCTCCAAACGCAAGGGCCTGCTGCTGACCATCGTCTGCATTGCGGTCACAGCGGCGGCGCTTTCCGCTTTTTCCAAAGTTCCTTTGTACACCGCTTCAACACGGGTGCTGATCGACAAAAACTTTGACACAGGCCGGATTGACGGGGTCAACGGCTCGCCCTACGCAGGCTGGGATCCCAACTTCCAGCAGACGCAGTTTGAGATGATCCGCAGCGAGAGCGTGGCCTTGCGGGTGGTGAAAAATCTTCAGTTAGACACTAAATACCGGCATTATTTCATTGAGGACAAGCCGGTCGAGCCAGGGATGTCGAGTCTGATTGCAGACTGGCTGTCCTCGCTGCTCACCGACGCGGCCAAAGGGCTGGAGGGGCTGCTCAGTCCGCAGCTGGCTGAGGAGGACGGCGGCGAGGAGATGCTGACTGAGGCGGAGGGCGAGCAAATCGTCGCCGAAGAGCAGAGCGATGCGGAAAAGATCGCCGAGCTGATTCAGTTCAGCATTGATGTCAAGCCGGTCCGCAACACTAAGCTGGCTGATGTCTTCTACACCCATAAAAAGCCGGAAGTGGCGCAGCTCATCGCTGACGCGCTGGTGCAGGCCTATATTGACGAGACGCTGGACATCAAGACCAGCACGGCTCGGAACGCCCTGCAGTGGATGACCGCCAAGGCCGAGGACGAGCAGAAGAAGCTGGAGGCTTCCGAGCAGAGCCTGCAAAAATACATGCGGGACAATGACATCGTCACTGTGGAGAACAAGCTGACGGTTCTGCCGGAGCGGCTGTCCAGTTTCAGCAAGGAGCTGTCCGAAGCGCAGACTAAAGAAAAGGAGCATGAGGCGATCTACCGGCAGATCGAGCGGGCCGGGAAGGACTACAAAGCCCTGGAGACTATCCCGCTTTTTGCGGACAATGCGGTGCTGCGGCAGCTCCGCACGCAGCTGGTCGCCTCGGAGCAGAAAGTCAGAGAGCTGTCCGCCAAATACGGCGAGAAGCATCCGGCCATGCAGCAGGCACTGGAGGAGCAGCGTGTGCTGCAGCGGGAGCGGCGGGCGGAGATCGACCGCATCACCAGTTCGGCCAGAAATGCCTACGAGCTGGCCAAATCGAAGGTGCGCGACATCACGACAATGATGAACGAGGCCAAGGCCGAGCTGCTCAACACCAACGAGCGTTTTGTCCAATACTCGATCCTCAACCGGACCAAGGAGATGAACCGCACGGTCTTCGAGGCCCTCTCCTCCAGCATCAAAAAGACCGATGTCACCACCCAGTCGATGGACATCAAAATCTGGGCGACGAAAAAGGCCGAGCTGCCCAAGTTTCCCTCCAAGCCGAACAAGCGGATGTATCTTCTGGCCGGCCTCGTCGCCGGTCTGGGCGGCGGTCTGGGCCTGATTTTCTTCTTGGATTATCTGGACAACACCGCCGGTTCCGCCAAAGAGATTGAGGAGCGCTACGGCCTCACGGTGCTTGGCTCGGTAGTGGACATGGCTGGCAAGAAGCACAACATTGAGACCTTTGTCCGCGACAATCCGCTCTCGCCGACAGCGGAGAGCTACCGGCTGATCCGCTCCAGCCTGCTGCTCTCCACCCCGGAGCGGCCGCCGCGAGTCATCCTGATGACCAGCATGGTGCAGCAGGAGGGCAAATCCACCACCACCAAGAACTTGGCCCACATTCTGGCCCAGAACAACAAAAAGGTGCTGATTGTGGACTGCGACATGCGCCGCCCGCGCCAGCATTCGATGTTCGGCATCGTCAACAACTATGGCCTCAGCAACTATCTCTCCGGCAACATTGACGAAAAACAGACGCTGATCCGGCAGATCCCGGACAGCGAGGTCTATCTGATCCCCTCCGGGCCGGTGCCGCCCAACCCGGCGGAGCTGCTCAACTCCAGCAAAATGCTCCAGCTGGTGCAGGAAATGCCGGAAAAATTCGATTTTGTCCTGCTTGACTCGCCGCCGGTGCAGCAGGTCACAGACAGCTTCGCCTTGGCTCCGATCGCTGACGGCACCGTGCTGGTGGTGCGGGCGGGCCACACCACCTACGACTTGCTCGACAGCGGCATCAAGCGGCTGCGGGAAGGACATGGCCATCTGCTCGGCGTGGTGCTCAACCGGCTGAAGAAAAAGCACGCGGACAAGGGGTATTACGGCTACTACTCCTATAATTCGCATTATTCCAACTACTACAGCACCTACAGCAGCAAGGACGACAAAGGCGGAAAGAAAAAGGAAGAACCCAAGCAGGAGGCGTAGTTCCCGCCCATGGCTTTTGCCAGTTTCCTTGCGCTTCTTTTTTTCGCGCCGCTGGCCTTCGGCACCACCGAAACGTGGTCAAGGATCACTGCGGAACTGCTGGCAGCCTTGACCGCGCTGCTCTATTTCGCGCCAAGGCCAGCCGCCAGCAAGAAACCGTTTTACCAAGTTCCCGGCCTGCTGCCGCTGCTGCTCTTTGTGGCGTGGATATTTTTTCAGTGCGTCCCGCTGCCGCCGCAGACCGTGCGCTGGCTCTCCCCGCAGGCTGCCGCCGCCTATCAGCCCGCCTTTGACCTGCGGCAGGCCGAATTCTGGCTGCCGCTGACTGTCAACCCGCAAGCCACCCTGCTCGAAGGGCTGCGTTTTGCTGCGTATGCCCTGTTTTATATCCTGACCGTGCAGCTGCTGGCCAGCAGCGCGCGGCTCTCGGCGGCGCTGACCAGCATTGTCTGGCTGACCCTGTTCATCGCCTTCACCGCCATGCTCCAGCGGGCACTCTCGCCGGACACTCTGTTCTGGTTCAAAAAGCTGCGGGCCGGCCTGACCACCTTCGGGCCATGGGTGTATAAAAATCAGTATGCCGGGTTCATGGTCATGACCTGCCCGCTGGTGCTGGCCCTCTTCCTTTTTCACCGGCCTGTGGCTGATGAAAACGCGTCCTTCCGGGAACGCCTGCTGCATCTGTTTTCCGGCTCCGGGGCCAATCTGCATCTCGGCTTCGGCTTCGGCGTGATTGTCGTGCTCGCCTCGGTGCTGCTGGCGCAGTCGCGGGGCGGCATACTCAGCCTGCTCTTCGCCCTGTCCCTCTTTTTCCTCCTGTTGGCCCGCAGTCAGAAAAAAATTCAGACGCTGACTCTGCTCTGCCTTGTCGGCGGGCTGCTGCTGGCTGGCGGCTGGTTCAGCTGGGACGCGGTGCTGGCCAAATTTGACCGCGCCTTTGATCTGGCTGAAGGCCAGCTGAAAGACGGACGGCTGCCGATCTGGCAGGACACGGTCAGGATCATCCCTGAATTCCTGTTCACCGGTTCCGGCTTCGGCACCTTCATCGAGGTCTTTCCCGGCTGGAAAAGTTTTGCCGACAGCCTGATCTACGACCACGCCCACAACGATTATTTAGAGCTGCTCACTGACGGCGGGCTGATCGGTTTTCTGCTGGCGGCTTGGTTTGTCCTCGCGGTGCTGCGCAGCGGCTGGAAGCAAATTTTCCGGCGGCATGAGCGGCTGGCGGTGCTGGCCGCCATCGGCGCGTTCAGCGGGCTGGCTGGACTCCTCTTTTTCAGCATCACCGATTTCAATCTGCACAACTGGGCCAACGGCCTGTACTTTTTCTTCCTCTGCGGGCTGCTGGTCTCTGCGGGCCACACCCGCCAGCGCTACCGGAAACATCCGACGCTGCTTGCGCCTGCCGCCGCCCCAAGGCGGGCCGGACTGGCCGCTTTTTTTGGCGCAGCGGTTGTTCTCATCGCCCTGCTGCGGATTCAAGGCGGCAACGTGCTGGCTGAGCGTCACTATCTCCGGGCGCAGACTGTCGCGGACTCAGAAACCATCGAGCCGGAGCGGAAGCTGGAGCGTATGGCCGAACTGCTGGAACAGGCAGTCAAAAACGCCCCCTTCCATGCCGGGTACCGCTACGCCTTGGGCAACCTCAGGCAGTATCAGCAGCGGAACGCCTCAGCTATGGTGCTCCACAGCGAGGCATTGCTGCGGCAGCCGCTGCAAGGCGTGTATTTGCAGGCCGCCGGGCTGGTGCTGGCGGAGACAGGCAGCGATCCGCAGCTGGCCCGCGCGCTGATGGAACGAGGATACGCTTGGGCCAAGCTGAAAGAAGGGCCGCTGCGGGTTTGGGTGGAATTTGAATTGACCGCTGGCCGCCGGGACAACGCGGCGCGCATTCTGACTCAGGAGCTGGCCCGCGACCCGCGCCTGCTCAAATCTGTGCATCCCCTGCTGCTCGAACAAAATTTCACACGGCAAGAGATGGCAGCAGCGCTGCCTAAGCTGACCTCAGCGTGGCTGACCTGCGCCAACCTGACCCGCGCCGCTGGAAATGAGGACGATGCCGGTTATTTTACCGAGCGGGCGTTGGATTTTCTGGATCAGGAAGCCAAACCGCAGCCGCACTGGTTCATGCAGGTGTACCAACATCACCGGAAGCAGAAGCAGGATGAAGAAGCGCTTGCTGTGCTGCGGGAGGGCATCAAGCGGCTGCCTGACTACGCCCCGTTTCATATTTATCTTGGCGACTATTACAGCAGCAAAAAAATAGATTACCGGGCCATTGAGGAATATGAGCAGGCTCTCCTCATTCAGCCCAATAATGCGGTTGTCCAGAAGAAGCTCAAACAGCTGAAGGATAAACAGCCTTAGTTCTGCTTTCAGTCATTCGCCCCACTCTTCACATTCAAGTAAGTAGGCGCTAATTCATAAACAGTATCCGCCAAGGCTGGTCAGTGAATCGTGGAGGCTGTTTTGCAATGGCGTTGCCATTCAAGGTGACTGCGGCACCCACTGACAATGCCCTGCCGTCGAGCCGGGCACCGGGCTGAAGCGTGATTGCAGCCGATGCAAGCATGTCTCCTTTAAAAACAGCGTTTGTTCCCAGAGTGGCTGCGCTGCCGACCTGCCAAAAGACGTTGCAGGCTTGGGCTCCGTTGATCAAAATCACCTGGCCGTTGTTTGCCACGGTGAGCGTGGATGCCATTTGGAATATCCAGACCGCATTGGAGTCGCCTTGGGCATTGAGCGTGAGATTCCCTGTGACCGCAAGCGAGGATGGAGCTTTGTAGAGTCCAGGAGCCAAGGTCAGACCGCCTATGTCTGCGGTGACTGAGGCCGCGCCGGGCCGTCCGGCGGCATCGTTATAGGCCGCAGTCAAATCGGTTTGGGCCTGAGCTGCGACAGAATCATTTACATGTATCGCCCCCTTCACTGTTACGGGCGGAATGTCTTGATCAAAAGCAATGCCTGGCGACACTCCGACATCGCCATTGATCCTGCCGCCGCCTGTGGGATTGGTGATCGTATTGAAAGCAAGAACCGCGAAAGAGCGGGCCGAGCCGAGATTCACCGGTGCTTGACCTGCCCTCGCATCTTGGCGAGGAAAGAATAAAGCAGCCGCAAGATAAAGACCCATGAACATCCATTTCGCCGTCAGGAGCTGGGTATATATTTTTTGCATTGGGCTTTCTCTGTCTCTCTATTTTCTATTCATCAGCAATATCCGCCAAGGCTGGTCGGTGAACCGTCGTCGGGGCGGCAGCGCAAGAGTGTTGCTGTCCAAGGTGACTTCAGCATTCCGTGCCAACGCTCTGCCCTCCAGCGTTGCGCCAGTGCTGATCCAAATTGCAGTAAACGCCAGAATGTTCCCTTTTAGGCGGGAAGTCGTTCCTAATGTTGCTGAACTGCCAACCTGCCAAAAGACATTGCGGGCCTGCGCGCCGCCTGACAGAATCACCCCATAGCCATTTCCCACAGTGAGCGAAGTGGCCATCTGGAATATCCAGACCGCATTCGGATCACCGCCTGCATCAAGTGTAAGATTACCCCCTGTAATTTGCAGCCAGCCTGATGTGGTTGTATAGAGGCCAGGCGCCAAGGTCTTGCTGCCTAACTGTTCGTTGGGCAATATAATGACATCTGTTGTCCGTCCAGCGGCATCGTTATAGGCTGTGGTCAAGTCGGCTTGGGCCTGCGCTGCGATAGGAACGGCTAAGTATACCTTCCCGTTCACTGTTACGGGCGGAACTCCAACTGCAAAAGAACTGCCTGTCCATACCCCGACATCTCCATTGATCGTGCCGCCTCCGGTGCTGGTGATCGCCGTGCCGGCCAGAATTGCGAAAGAATCAGCCGAGCGCAAGTCAACGGGCAACTGCCCTGCCTCTGCTTGGTGTTGGCAAAATAAGACGGTCAGGGCGAGACCAAGCAGAGATCGTTTTCCCTTCTCCGCTGTCAGAACACATAGATTCATTTTTTCTCTTTGTAAGAATACTGATAAAAATACGCATTTTCCATAGACTTCAAAGGAAGTCTTGCCATATATCTGTCCGCTGGAAAAGGCTGCCCAGCTTTCTTCTTTCTTTATCGGGCAGCGATTATTGTCCTTTTTTGGGAGGAGTTAAAATCCAACATTCATGTTCCATGACATGGCGATTTTTTTGGTTAAGAGGAGATGAAAAGCCGCTATATAACGGCAGAGACCTGACAGAGGCGGCGAAGCTGACCACGACAGCTTCAGCTGTCAATCCAAGCCACCGGCTTTAAGCCGGTGGAGTATTCACTGGGATAAGATTATCTGTACTGCATCAGCAGTTTTGACCCATCGCCAGAAATTGCTTCCTATACCACGCGTCGTCCTTGAATAACTCTGAACAGCACCACGATAATGGCAACAACCAGCAGAAGGTGAATAAAACCTCCCAATGTGTAGCTGCTCACTAATCCAAGTGCCCATAAAACTAACAGTATTATTGCAACAGTCCACATGCCATTCTCCTTGTATTTTATTGACACCTGTTTTATTGGTTCTCATCTGTGTGGCATATCCCGCAGGAACGCGCCGGAACGAATCTCAAACTCTCCGACAGCAAACACGACACCAGGTCGCTGCGGCTCGTACACCGTCACTTGCACATGATTCGGACGGTCTTTGTGACGCTGAATGAGCCATGCTCCTGGAAGAGGTATCTGGCCGCATCTGACTGGAGGAGACTGACGTTCTGCAGAACGGTCCGGGCGCCATATACGGCATTCTCCAAGCCTTGGATAATACCTTGCCGGAATGTTCAGGTGCGCATAGCCGTGTTCTTGAAAGTACGAGCCTCGGCCTCCTTCATGCCGCTGCTCCTCGCCCGGCGGCTTCTGCTCCTTGTGCTGATGCCTTTTAATGTGATGATCCTTATCTTCATTCCCTTTCGCTGATCCTTCATCAGCATCAAAAGCACTGAAGCAGCAAAAAACTGCGGCCGCAGAGCATATCTTCATAAATCGTTGCGTGTTCATGGCTCCTCAGCCTCCCTATGGAAAAAGGAGCGTAATCCAATTATGTAAACATTGTTTGAAGATCGTTTTGACTGCAACTCAGATGTTATCTGTAGAATATTTTGCAAGTTTGTCTAAATACGCCCAGATAAAATCAGCACAATCAGAACTAAGACAACGAGTCCAAGCCCGCCGCTTGGATAGTAACCCCAACTTCTGCTGTGGGGCCATGTGGGCAAGGCGCCGACAAAAAAAAGAATCAGCACAATCGCCAAGATCATTGTATAGCCAAAGCAGTATAAAATGACTACACTGTGCGTATGGCATACTCAATAGATTTTCGTCGGAAGGTTTTGGAGATCAAAGACCAGGACAGCCTGAGCTTTGAAGAGACGGCTCTGCGTTTCGGAGTCAGCAAATCAAG